>JAAZDF010000233.1 GCA_012512905.1 Clostridium sp. | reverse complement strand
AGTATGGAAGATAGTTCCATAGATTTTTTGATTATTTGTTGGACTTTAAGAGAAGATTTCTATTTAGCAAATTATGAAATGAACGAAGAGATACTAGAAGCGTTTGAAAAAGAAAATATTGAAATACCATATAATAAACAAGATATATTCTTAAAGTAAGAAATGTTAAAATTAAAAGCAAAAAGGAGCCTTAGGGGCTCCTTTTTCTGTAATTGATAACAATTTATAAGAATGTCCTAGCATCTTATAATGATTATAATCTAATAATAGTTCTTTAATAGAGAAAAGTCAAGAGAAATATAGGAAATAAAATAAATATTCAAAAACTGTATAAAAGTATGATAATTCAATGTATACTAGAGTATAAATTGAAGGAGGTAGTACATGAAAAAAGAATTCTACAAAGTTCTTGAAGAACATCCTGTTGTAATTGCAGTAAAAGACTATGAGGGACTCGAAATTGCTTTAGAAAAAGAAAGTAAAGTTATATTTGTATTATTTGGAAATATAACAGATATTTCTTATATTGTAAAAAAGATAAAGGATTCAGGAAAAATTGCAATAGTTCACGTAGATCTAATTGAGGGATTAAGTCATAGAGAAGTCTCTGCAAAGTTTATTAAATATACTACAGAAGCTGATGGAATTATAAGTACTAAGCCAAATATTATAAGAGCAGCTAAAAGTTTAAATCTAATAACAGTTCAAAGATTTTTTCTCATAGATTCTCTTTCTTATACTAATGTATTAAAATATATTGAATCTGGCGATGCAGATACATATGAAGTACTCCCTGGTGGAATGACTAAAATTATTAGTGCTTTGTCAAAAGTGTCTAAAGTACCTCTTATCGCAGGAGGACTAATTAACGATAAAGAAGATGTGATATCTGCTTTAAAGGCGGGAGCAACAGCCATATCCTCTACAAATCAAGATATTTGGACTTTATAAGTAATTTTAATCATTTACAAATATATTTATAAATGATAAAATAATAATGTAATTAAATATGATGCTAAGAGGATGAGAGTATGGCATAAATCAGCTCAGATTTAATTGGGCTAATTTTGTAATGCTTTTTTTTGTGTTAGGAGGGAAATATTAATGTATGATGTAGCAGTTATAGGTGCAGGAATTGTAGGTGCATCTGTTACAAGAGAATTATCAAGATATAATCTTAATGTTTGTTTGATCGAGAAAGAAAATGATGTTTCTGAGGGTTCAACAAAAGCTAATAGTGCAATTATTCACGCAGGATATGATCCAGAGTATGGTACAGATATGGCGAGACATAATGTTAGGGGTAACTATCTAGCAAAAAAATATTCTAAAGAACTTAGTGTTCCTTATAAACAAATAGGGTCACTTGTCGTTGCATTTTCCGAGGATGAAATGGGGACTCTTGAAGAACTTCTTGAAAGAGGAATTAAAAATGAGGTTCCTGGAATTAGAATTATTAATAGAGAACAACTTTTAGAAATTGAGCCTCATATAGGAGATGAAGCTATAGCAGCTTTACATGCTCCAAGTGCAGGTGTTATAGGACCGTGGGAGTTTACCATAGCTTTGGCAGAAAATGCTGTAGTTAACGGAGCCAAGCTTTATTTAAACAGCCCTGTTATAGGTATAGAAAAAGAAGATGGTATATTTACTATAACAACTTCAAATCCAAATGTAGAACCAATAAAAGCTAAATATATAGTTAATGCTGCAGGACTTTTTGCAGATAATATAATGGCTATGGCAGGAGAGAAAGAATTTAAAATAACTCCTCGTAAAGGACAATACTTTGTACTTGATAAAAGCCAGGGTCATTTAGCGAATCATGTAATATTTCAATGTCCATCAGCTGTAGGTAAGGGTGTTTTAATAACACCAACTGTACATGGTAACTTACTTGCAGGACCAGATGCGGAAGATATAAATGATAAGTACGATAAAAGTACAGACAAAGAAAGACTTGATTTTGTGCGTGAAGCAGGAAATAAGTCTATAAAGGGAATTAACTTTAGAGAAAATATAAGAAATTTTGCTGGACTTAGAGCATATTCAGATAGAGAAGATTTTATAATTGAAGAATCTAAATCAGTAAAAGGGCTAATTAATCTTGCCGGAATAAAATCACCTGGTTTAACATCAGCTCCTGCAATAGCAGAAGATGCCGTTGAACTTCTTGGAAAAGCTGGACTTGAGCTTGAAAAGAAAAAAGATTTTAATCCAAAAAGAGAACAGACATACTTCATGGCCTTATCTCCAGAAGAAAAAGGTGAGTTAATTAAAAAAGATCCTAGTTTTGGAAGAGTTATATGTAGATGTGAGAATATTACTGAAGGGGAAATTATTGAAGCAATAAAAAGACCTTTAGGTGGACAAACATTAGATGGAATTAAAAGAAGAACTAGACCTGGAATGGGTAGATGTCAGGGTGGTTTCTGTGGACCAAGAGTTCAGGAAATAATATCAAGAGAACTTGGTGTTCCTCTTGAAGAAGTAATGCTTGATATCGATGGATCATATATTTTAACTGGCGAGACAAAGAAGTAGGGGTGGAGAAAATGAAATATGATTTAATAGTTATCGGTGGAGGACCAGCTGGTCTTGCTGCTGCTTATGAAGCATATAAAAACGATGCAGGGAAAATTCTTATTCTTGAAAGAGATAAAGAATTAGGTGGTATTTTAAATCAGTGTATTCATAATGGATTTGGTGTTCATTCTTTTAAAGAAGAGCTAACAGGACCAGAATATGCGCAGAGATATATAGATATGTTAGAAGACTCAAGTGTTGATTATAAACTTGATACAATGGTTTTATCTATTGAGGATGCTGGAGAAACAAAAAAAGTTGAATCAATAAGCGCTGAAGATGGATATTTAAATTTAGAAACCAAGTCAATAATTCTTGCTATGGGTTGTAGAGAACGTACTAGAGGTGCAATTCAAATCCCAGGAGATAGACCTTCTGGAGTATTTACAGCTGGAACAGCTCAGAGATATATAAACATGGAAGGATACATGGTAGGTAAGAAAGTTGTAATATTAGGTTCAGGAGATATTGGACTTATTATGGCAAGAAGAATGACTCTTGAAGGAGCTGAGGTTGAAGCTGTTGTTGAGCTTATGCCATACTCCAATGGTCTTAATAGAAATATTGTTCAGTGCCTTAACGACTATGATATACCTCTTCTTTTATCTCATACAGTTACAAAAATTGTAGGTAAAAAGAGACTTGAAGCAGTTGTGATTAGTGAAGTAGATGAAAGCTTTACTCCTATTGCTGGAACTGAAAAAACAATAGAATGCGATACGCTTCTACTTTCAGTTGGATTAATTCCAGAAAATGAAATAACAAAAAATGCAGGAATTAAAATTGACCCAAGAACAAATGGACCTATTGTAAATGGTTCAATGGAAACGAATGTTGATGGAATATTTGCTTGCGGAAACGTAGTTCATGTTCATGATTTAGTTGACTTTGTAAGTACAGAAAGTAAAAGAGCGGGACTTAATGCTGCAAACTATATAAATGGACTTTTAAAAGTTGAAACTGAAAGTACAATTATAAAAAATGGAGATAGGGTTACATATACTGTTCCACAAACTATTGTATATGACAATATGGAAGATGTTCAAGAAGTAATGTTTAGAGTTTCCAATGTTTTCGAAAATGTATTTATTACAGTAAGAAATAAAGATGGTGAGCTAGTGAAGAAAATGAAAAGACCAGTAGTTGCGCCAGCAGAGATGGAAAGAATTAAACTTAGGAAAAAAGATATTGAAAAAGCTCAAGGTAGCCTGACAATAGCTTTAGAAGAGGTGATTTAAGTGAAAGAAATGATATGTATTGTATGTCCTAAAGGTTGTAGACTAAAAGTGGATGAAAAACCAAACGGTGAGTTGATAGTAATGGGTAACGAATGTGCAAGGGGACCTGTTTATGCAAAGAAAGAGCTTACAAATCCTACTAGAGTAATAACAAGCACAGTTAGAATAGAAGGAGCTCTTCATAAAAGAATACCAGTTAAAACTACTATAGATATTGCAAAAGACTTAAATTTTAAGGTTATGGATGAACTTGCAAAAATTGATTTAAAATCACCAGTAAAAATGGGAGATGTAATAATCGAAAATATATTTGATACTGGAGCAGACATAGTTGCAACAAGATCACTTTAATAATTAAAGGTGCGGTTTCCGCGCCTTTTTTTAAACTAAAAATTTAAATATGTTACATATTAATAATATGGCAACAAAAATTTAAGTTAAATAATGTATAATTAGTTTATAAGTTATAAAAATAGCTGTTTGGAGGTTTTAAAAATGTATGATGTAATAATTATTGGTGCAGGAATAGTTGGAACGAGTATTGCAAGAAAATTATCAAGATACGATTTAAATGTTTTACTTCTTGAGAAAGATGTAGACGTATCAATGGGATCTACAAAAGCTAATAGTGCCATAGTTCATGGTGGCTATGCAGAAAAGCATGAGGCATTAAAGGGAAGACTTTGCTACAAAGGTAGAGTTCAATTTAAAAAACTAAATGAAGAATTAAATTTTGGATTTGAAGAAACAGGATCTCTTGTTATCACAAGCGAAGATGATACAACAGAGCTTGAAAGACTAATGGAAAATGGAATTAAAAATGGTTTAGACGATTTAAGTATAATTGGACCAGAAAAAATAAGAGAGCTTGAGCCAGAGCTTTCACATGATATAAAATGGGCTTTATACTGCGAAGGCGCGGGAGTTTGTTCTCCTTACGAAATGGCTATAGCTATGGCAGAAAATGCTATTGAAAATGGAGCAACATTAAAGCTTGAAAATAAAGTGGAAAATATAATTAAAGAAGATGATGGCTTTACAGTGAAAACTGATAAAGATGAATATAAAGGAAGATATGTAATTAACGCAGCTGGACTTTATGCAGATACTATATCTAGAATGGTTGGTGTTGATAATTTTGAAATACTTCCAAGAAGCGGTGAATATGTTTTATTTACAAGAGGAACAGGAAAGCCAATAAATACGGTTATATTCCAGCTTCCTACAAAGTATGGAAAAGGAGTTTTGGTTGCATCTACTTACTACGATAATTTACTTATTGGACCAGATGCTAAAGATGATGTTGCAAAAGAAGATACGTCAACTCATATAGATAGGATAACAAACATTTTTGAACAAACTAAAGAATTATATGATAAGATCAATCCAATGCAATTTATTAGAAGTTTTACTGGTATAAGAGCTAGAAGTAATACTGATGATTTTATTGTAGAAGAAACAGACGTTAAAGGATTTATCAATGTAGCTGGTATACAGTCTCCTGGAATAACTTCATCTCCTGCAATTGCAGATATGATAGTTGATATTTTAGAAGAATCAGGACTTGACTTAAATGAAAAAGAAGACTTTAATCCATACAGAAAACCAATAATTACGAAAAAACCTTTAAAACCTTTAAAAGAAATTCAAAAATTTATAGAACTTCCACCTGGATCAAAAGATAGAATTGTTTGTAGATGTGAGCAGGTTAGGGAAGATGAGATAGTTGATGCTCTTCATAGAGGAATCAAGGTCAAAACTGTTGATGGTGTAAAAAGACGTACAAGAGCAGGTATGGGATGGTGTCAAGGAACTTTCTGTAAATCCAGAGTAATAGAAGTTATGGAAAGAGAATATGGAGAAAAAATAGATCCAGACTTTGACATTGAGCATAGTGGTGTAAGTAGAGTTGAAAAATCTGACATAATAGAGTATTTTAATAGCATCAAGGAGGAATAATGTGAGTGATATTATTGATTTTGATAAAATAAAAAATCAAGTAAGAGATAAAGATATAGACGATTTTGAAAGCTATATATTTGGTTTATATGCTAAAATGGGCGATGGTACAATGAATATTGCCTCTTTAAATAAATCAGTAATGGAATACATGAAAGAAAGAAATATATCTGAAGAAAAGTTTGTTGAAATTCAAAAAAAACTAATGGATAGGTATGGTTTTTCTATGGATGATATAGGAGACCAATTAAATATTTCAAATAGTCCAGAATATGATAAGTATAGAAAAACAGTAGGTTTTCAGGAAAAGTATAAAAATAGACTTGATAATTTTAGTGGCTTTTACTACAAGATAAATAATGATAAGAATAACTGCGAAATTTTTCTTTATAAGGAAAATGTTATAATATCATCAAAAACTAAAGTTAATTTACAAGATACTGAACTTAACGAATTTTTAGTGTCTTATAAAAAGCTTAAAGAAGACAAAAAGCTTAAAGTGAAAATTAGTGAAAATTTAATTGAGTATGACTACTAAAAGCTTAAATCTTAAGCACAAAAAATAAAAATTCAGCTCACTATCTTTTTTTAAAAAGGGTAGTGGGCTTTTTAATTTAATACCCAGAAATAAAAATGAATATTTTTTCTGTCCTTTATTCCGAAAAGGTGTACCCTATATTTTTTTTGTGAGTTTTTAATATGCTATAATTACCATTGTGAAAAATATAAAAAAATAAAATAAGTTGTAAAATGATGATATAAATATAAAGGGTGTAATTAATTTGGTAGAAAAAAAGAGTTTTCTTGATAGAATAGAAAATCCAATAAGAAAAGATGCACTAAAACTGGCTTGGCCTGTATTAACTGAGCTTTTACTAGGATCCTTATTTGGAATGATTGATATGATGATGCTAGGCTGGATAGCGGATAGGGCGCTTTCAGCTGCATCTATTGCTGCTGTTGGAATTACAAATCAGCCTCTATTTTTAGGTCTTTCTTTAGCTCAAGCATTAAATGTTGGTGGAACAGCCATGATATCAAGATATGCAGGTTCTAAAAAAGAAAATAAAATAGAAAATGTTTTAAGGCATGTTATTTTGCTTAATCTAATTATACTGGCTATACCAGTTACTATAATAGGAATTTTATATACAGACCAAATAATGCTTTTTATGGGTGCCCAGCCTGATGCTTTAGCAGCTGGTAGAATATATTTTAAGGTTATTATGATGGGTTTTTTATTTCAATCTTTTAATATGTCTATAACAGCAGCACTTAGAGGGGTTGGAGAAACAAAGGCATCTATGAAGATTAATATTATTGCTAACTTTTTTAATGTTATAGGTAACGCAGTACTTATATATGGTCTTTTTATATTTCCAGAGCTTGGAGTAACAGGTGCTGGAGTATCTACAGCCATAAGTCATGTTTTTGCTACGGTAATGCTTTTATCTTATCTGCTTAGTAAAAACAGTGTTATCAAGGTTAACTTAAAAAATAAATTTAAAGTGAACAAAAGAATAATTAAAAATTTAATAAGAATCGGACTTCCAGCTTCTCTTGAATCACTTTTCTTAAGATCTGCTTTAATTATTTTTGTTAGGATTGTTGCTGGACTAGGAACTGTTGCCTACGCCTCTCATCAAATAGCATTAAATATTTTAAGCCTTTCTTTTAAACCAGGACAAGCTTTTGGAATAGCGGCTTCATCCCTTGTTGGAATGTCCCTCGGAGGTAAAAAATTAAAGCAAGCAGAAGAGTATGCCAAGGAGACAAGAAAACTAGGCTCAATTTTTTCTTCAGTAATAGCAGTGATATTATTTTTATTTGGAAGAAGTATAGCATCTCTTTACACTAGTGATCCTATAATAATTCAAAATACAGCTATGATTTTAAAAATTATTGCCTTTGTTCAGCCTTTTCAATCTTCTCAGTTAATACTAGCCGGCGCCTTAAGAGGTGCAGGAGATACTCTCTGGCCTCTAATATCAACTGTGATAGGAGTTTTAGGTGTTAGGGTTGTTATTGCACATATACTTGTAAATCAGTTTCAGCTCGGCCTTGCAGGCGCCTGGATAGCAGTGTTTATTGATCAATTTGTCAGATGGATATTTATTAAGTTAAGATTTAGAACAGGAAAATGGAAATATATTAGAATACATTAAAAGAAAATATATAATTTTTAAAATAGAATATAAAAAAAAGATGTAATGTGATAAATTTAATCACATTACATCTTTTTTTATCAATAAATTATATTCTTGTAGCTTAGGCTAAATGAGATGCTTTAATATAGCGCTTATCTTCTATGACTTTTGCCTTTTTAAGATAATAAACACCTGTTAAAAATGATATTAAATCAGAAAGAGGGAAGGCTATCCAGGCCCCTATAGATCCGTAAGTATTTATTAAAATCCAAGCAAGAGGAATAAATATAACTATCTGTCTGTAGATAGACAGAATTAAACTTTCTCTTGGCCTTTCTATAACTTGATAATAGTATATGGAAATATAGTATATAGAAAGAAGAGGGAAAATAATGATTACTGTCCTAAAAGATCTTGTAACGTAATCTAAAAGCTCTTTATCCTCTAAAAATATCTTCACTATAGGCTCTGCATAAATCATCATTAAAAGCCACATAAGAGTTGTAATACTTGATAAAGTATACAAGGATTTTTTTAGTGTTTCTTTAACCCTGGTATATTTTTTAGCCCCATAATTATATGAAGCTATAGTTTGCATAGCATTAGACATTCCAATTATCACAATAAATAAAAACATAGAAATCTTTGTTATTATTCCAACAGTTATAATTTCAATATCTCCACCTATGGCAGATAGTTTATTGTTTAAGAAAATAGCTACAATTGCATCAGATACTTCAACTATAAAGGTTGCAAAACCGATAGTTAAAATAGATCTAGATACTATTTTATTTAATGTAAAAGTATAGTATTTATGGAAATTAAATTTTTTGAATTTATAAAAACTATATAAAAAAGCAAAAATTTGTGAAAATGTAGTCGCATAGGCAGCGCCCTTGACCCCATATCCCAAAATTGCAACAAGAAAAATATCAATAATTAGATTACTTATGGCTCCTATAGCTGTTGCTTTAAGAGTTACTTTATTGTATCCAAAAGCAGTCATTATATAAGAAAGAACATACATAAGCCCTTGGAATATGCTTCCAAATATTATAATTTTTGTATAGTCTTCAGCCATTATGAGTAAAGTGTCTGTAGATCCTAGCATCTTTAATAAAGGCAATCTAAATATATATATAAAAACTGATAATATTCCAATTAATAAGATTGTTAAGTTGATAGATGTACCAACACTTTTTTTTACACCCTTAATGTTTTTTTCGCCAGAGCTTCTCGCAACTCTTGTTGATGTTCCTATTGCTATCATCATCGCGATTGAAAACATAAGTCTTTGAATAGGAAATGCTATTGTTAAAGCCCCAATAGCTTCAGGGCCTACATATCTACCTACAAAAAATGTATCCACCATACTGTAGAGCTCTGCAACGAGTATTGCAAAAACAGCTGGTAAGGCAAACATAAAAAGTAGTTT
>JAAZDF010000232.1 GCA_012512905.1 Clostridium sp. | reverse complement strand
AAAGTCAGGTACTATAAACCCATTTAAAATGGAATTTCGCCATCCTCTATTTTTTCTAATTCCATATCCAAATATTCTGCAATATAATAATCTCCTTCTTCTAAATGTTTGACTAGCATTCTTTTTTCTTCCTTTTCTTTGTTTTTATTTTCAGCAAATTTTTGTCTTTCTATAATAGAAGCCTTTACCTGATTTATATACTCTGTATCTATCTTATATTCTAAGAGTTCTAACTCGCTTACTGCGCATAATTTATCAACTCCAAAATGAGTGCTATATCCTTTTACAATATTTTTTCCTTCATATTTGGGCATCCAGTGTTTTGCTGCTTGAAGCCGCGACATTCTATTTAGTCTTTTGTGTCTTGGTGTATTTGATCTTTTTTTATTTCTCATAATTAATATCATTTCCTTCGCAGCACTCAATGGTGATAGTCTTTATATCTTCATTTATAAATTTATACCAACCATCTGTAACTGGCAAGTGTTTTTGGAGAAATTTTGGCAAATAGTTTTCCCTAACTTTTCTAGTAAATATTTGCCATTATTCTTCCCTTAAAACAAAGATTCTCGATGTTCTAATCTATAACTTTTGCCACTCATATTAAAAAGTTCACATCTATGTGTAATTCTATCTAAGACTGCTGTTGTTAAAGCAGGATCTCCTAGTAGTTCTGTCCAATCCTCTAAGCCTTTGTTGGAAGTGATTATTATTGAGGCTTGTTCATGAAGCGATGAGATTAATTGAAAGAAAAGATTTGCTTCTTCTCTTGTAATTGGTAGGTATCCAAGTTCATCTATTATGACAAGGCTTGAGGATAATATTCTATTCATTTTACCTTTACTTTTCTTTGATATCTCATGAGTTTTTAATACGTGCATTAGAGAATCCATGGTTACAAAACTTACTTTATATCCCATTTCTATTGCCTTATACCCTAATGATATACTAATATGTGTCTTCCCAAGGCCTGGAGGTCCTAGAAAAATCAAGTTATATAATCTATCTATCCAGTCCATTTCTAGTAGCCTATTTATATGTTTTTTACTTATTGAATTTTGAAAGTTAAAGTCAAAGTCTTCTATCTTTTTAATTAAAGGAAATCCTGCAGATTTAAGTCTTCTTTCTTGGGCTCTTTTATCTTTTAAGTCTATTTCCTTTTCTAATATTGATAACAAGATATCTTGATATGATTTATCTTTTATTTCAGCTTCTTCTATTATTTTATTTACATTTGTTTTTAAATAATTTAATTTTAAATCTTGTGCTATTTCTTTAATTCTGTCTAGTTTTTCCATTTTTCTTTATCCCCCTTAAAAGAATTTACATATTCACGAATATCTCTATTTTGTGGCTTTAATCCTTTATACTTTGAGGGGATGAGAAGTTTTGCAGGTGCATAGATTTTATCATCATTTGTTTGTATCTTTTTCTCATTTATATATACTAGTGCATCTTTAAATATTCCAGCACTGTATAGTTTCCTTTCTGTACAGTAAATTATTGTTTCTTCTATTACTTCTTTTTCATATTTTTTTATTTCTTTTAATATGAGTCCAAACTGATCTTTGACATATCTAGTTTTTTCTTTAGCTATGTTATCCAGTAGATCTATGGCTTTATCTGTTCCACCGAGAGCTAAAGCAGTTTTTTTGTAAACTTCCTCTATGCTTTTATCTTTAGATCTCTCTGGATGATATATTGGTATTAATTTTCCCTTACCATTATTTATGCCATGGGAAACTATTATTTCACCTGTATCTATATCTATTATTTCTATTTTATTATCTTTTGTTTTTAAGTTTATTTCTAAACCTGGCCTATATGTGCCCTTAGGAACCTGATATCTATTTTGTTTGTAATTTACGGTATTGTCTTTTCTGACTATATAGGGTAAACTATTATTATTGGTTTTAGAAGAAAACAGATTTGGTACTGGATTTAAGTGATCTCTTTCTAGGGTGAACACTTCTTTCGGTACCTTTTTTGTTATTTCATGGACCTTTTTATTACCAGTTCTTTGTAACCACTTAAGTGACTCTTCATTAAAAGAATTTATATCTTCAAATATTCTATTCTTAGCAAAGTTGTATTTTGCAAATTTAACTACAGCTTCTATTTTCCCTTTGCTTTCTGGATCAAATGCTCGACACAACCTTACTTGAAACTTTGCACTATCTAAATAGTTTTGGAAGCCTTCTGTATATATTATATCTCCTGCATTTTCTGATACTGCTAGTATTCTATCTTGGTCATAGACTAGCTCTTTAGGCATTCCTCCGAAATATTCAAATGCTTTATTGTGTGCATCTATGAAAGTTAGGGTTGTGAATGGCTTGTCCTGCCACCATAAAAATTTATATCTTGAATGGGATAATACTATTCCAAAGCAATATACTTTTACCTTAGAACCATTCTTTCTTTCAAGCCATATTTCTCCAAAGTCAACTTGTGCTTGAAAACCCATGGGAAGCTCTGGAACTGCTTCGTATTGCCTCATGGATTCCTCCTTAGGTAGATTGTGATTAGATCTTAAATCACTTACATAGAGCCTTAGAGTCCTATCTTTAAAGTCTAACTCGTCATATCTTTCTAAAAGCCAATCTTGTATTTGTGCTGTTGAAATATCTCTATATTCTTTTATCCAGCCCAGTATTATCTCTTTGTATTTATCCACTTTTTTGTCTCTACTTTTAGACTGTTTAGTACAATTGATATATTCATCATTTGTCATATCCCAGTACTTAGAGATTGTCTTGTAATCTAGTTCTAAATTTCTACTTACTTGAGATTTCTTAAATCCTTTTAACTTCCCTTCTTTGATCTTAGCAAACTTATCCAACTTTATCACCTTTTCTTCCTCCCCTGTAAAACATATCTACTATTTTACCAGAGGATGAGTTATTATTATATCTAACTAAGAAAAGTTCTCCATTTTTGTTTGCCAAAATCTCTCCCTTTTATTATACCAGTCACATAAGTCCGGTGTGACGGTGGATGTGGATGAATAAGCCAAAATACTAACGAGGCACTCTACGAAATGATAACGCAGGGTGCCTCGTTTCAGTTTAAGTTCACAAAAATTGGAACTTGTAATATCCGATTAGACTATTTCTTGTATCCACATTTTGGGCATACGCCATTTT
>JAAZDF010000231.1 GCA_012512905.1 Clostridium sp. | reverse complement strand
TATGTCCACCATGCATTTAAAATAATAAGAGAGATTCTTGAAAAATATTATGGAAAAGATGTCTCAAAAAAAATAAGAATTATCTATGGAGGTTCTGTTAGTAAAGAGAATGCAAAAGATCTAGCTAGAGGAAAAGATGTAGATGGACTATTTATTGGACGTTTTGGTCATAACATTGATGATTTCAATGAGATAGTCTTAATAGTTTTAGAAGCAAAGGAGATGAATTAATGAAAATTGCAATAGGTAGTGACGAAATGGGCTTTGGTTTAAAGCAAGCTATAATGGGAGCTTTAGAAGAAAATGGATATGAATATGAAGATTTCGGTAATTTTGGAGATGAACCATTATTATATCCAGACATAGCACATAAAGTTGCTAAAGAAGTTCAAAGTAAAAACTTTGATAGAGGAATCATTATTTGTGGAACTGGTATTGGAGTTGCAATAACTGCTAACAAAGTTAATGGTATAAGAGCAGCCCAAATAACTGATATTTACCAAGCTGAAAGAGCAGCAAAAAGTAACAACTGTAATGTTGTAACTCTTGGTGGTTTAACTACAGGAGTAGAAGTTGGTAAGATGTTAGTTCTTAGATTTTTAGAAAGTGAATTCCAAGGCGGAAGATCAAAACCTAAAGTTGAAAGAATGGACCAAATAGATGATGAGTATAGAAAATAAAAAATAAATAAAAACTTTATGGCGTATGTAAATTTATATACGCCATATTTTATATGAAAGGATTAGATTACATTGTTGGCCTTTATTGAAAAATTTGAAGATAAATTAGTCCAATCAGGACTTAAAATACTTTATGCTTTATTAATACTTGCAGTTGGATTCTGGCTTGTAGGTTATATTATAAAGATCATCGACAGAGCTTTAGCCAAAAGCAGTATTGATATATCAGTTCATAGATTTATAAAATCAGGAGGAAGTTTTTTCCTTAAATTTATTGTTATAGTAACAGCACTAACTGTCCTTGGTGTTCCTATGGCAACATTTATAGCAATGTTATCAGCAGCGGGACTTGCTATTGCTCTATCACTCAGAGATAGTTTATCAAATTTTGCTGCCGGAATTATTATATTAATATTTAAGCCATTTGGAGTAGGAGATTATATAGAGTCTGGAGACGTATCAGGAACTGTTGTAGAAACTCAAATTCTTTATACAGTGCTAAATTCTCTTGATATGAAGAGAATAACTATTCCAAATACAGATCTTGTTTCATCTAAACTAACTAACTACTCAGTTAATCCCATAAGAGGAATTAGAAAAACAGTGCCTGTAAGCTATGAGAGTGATGTTAAAAAAGTTAAAGATATCTTATATGAAATAGTTAATCAGAATAAGTATGTTTTAAAAGATAAAGATATGATGATAAGATTAGACAGTATGGAAGATAGTTCCATAGATTTTTTGATTATTTGTTGGACTTTAAGAGAAGATTTCTATTTAGCAAATTATGAAATGAACGAAGAGATACTAGAAGCGTTTGAAAAAGAAAATATTGAAATAC
>JAAZDF010000230.1 GCA_012512905.1 Clostridium sp. | reverse complement strand
TAGTATTTTCAGGCAAGGAGAGAGTACTTATTAGGGCGTATTTTCTAATAGTAAAGGCAGTTTTATATTTTTTAGAGAGTTTTTCATACTCTGCTGTGTACTCTTTATGGGCTTGTGAAATTATATGACGGTTTGGGTAATGTTCATCTACAAACCTTAAGGCTTCACCGTAATACGTGTTAGCTATTTTTTCTGGTAAACATAGTGCTTGGGTTGAAATTTTATTGTCACCATTTATAGATAATTTTTTTGCTAGTTCTTCTGCCATCCCAATATTACGGGTTATAATTTTTTCACGATAAAGATGAGATATGAAAATTAAATTATTTTTCCATGTTGTAATTTTTAGATTTTTATTTTTTGCTTCAATTAAAAGCTTTCTATAGTTTGAGTCATCATCGATGAATGAGTATGAGTCTCCACCACAACATCTAATGCACTTCTCGAAAATAACAGATCCTTCAATTATACTGTTTATACTTCCAGGTGTTATCTTTGAATAGTTATTTATAATTAATTTGTGAATTATTTCTTTAGTTTGTTCTTTAAAATATCCAGATAATCTCGTAAAACTAATTGTCATTTTTAAAGACCATAAGATCCACTCATCTGAAGAGTAATAACTATAAGGGTTTCCTTCTGAGTCATAAGAAATAACTGCATCTTTATTAGATAATTCTTTATTGTTAATATCTTTTGTATGGTTCATTAGTATGCGCCTAAAAGAAGATCTAGATCTTTACTGTCTTCCCAAAGAGGGTGGGTGTTATTCAAATACTTCTCATAAGCTTCATTGTATATTTCCGTATGATCATTTTTTATTTTTATTAGTATTGCTTGAAGTGTAGTGTTTACTCTATCCAACACCTTGGATGGTGTTGAATTAAGTGATGGTCTAGTTGCAGCCTCAAGGATAACGTCATTGAATGATAGTAATAACCAAATATCCTGTACTTCAGCAACAACTGCATGGAATTTGCAACCAAAGCAATCTAGGAATTTATAACATGCAACGTCATCATCTTTTACTGCAAGACGCTCTTTGATTAATAGATTTTTTATTTTTTTAGACTGCTCTCCATTTTTATCTCCACATCGTAAGCCATTTAATAGCTTTTTCTCTTTCCCGTTTAAATGTTTTTCTCTGACAGGATCTTTGAAAATATAAGAACTATCTAATATAGCTTGGCTTAATGATTCACCCATCGCTGCTTTTTCACGCACATATAAAGCCGAAGCCAGAGAGAACTCGGTCGTTACAGGATCGCCATCAGAGTAGTATTTAGAAGCTGTTTCAACAGTGTTATTCAGCCCCTGGGCAACTATAAAAATACTCTCTGTCGCTCGCATTATAAGAGATGCTTTTGTCTTTCTGAATCTACTACTTGCTAATGAAGGAAGACTAAAGTCTAAAAGAACATCATTTATCTTTCTTGCAGATGTTACATTCATTTTAAAACATTTATTGTTTAATATATTTGGAAATAGAAAGCCTTCTTCATTGTTGTTATTTATTTTTTTGCTAATTAATATCCAGCTCTCTAAAAAAAGCTTGGCTTTTTTACTGAATCCTACATCTGTAAAGTTAGCTCTTCCACCTTGCCTACCTTTTGTACTTTTTATTTTATATATGTGTCTATTAACGTTCTTGAATGGCTCTTTCTCTATATCTGATATTTTTATATCTAAAAGTGAGCTTGAGTTTATTCCTGTATAAAAACAAGTTATAAAATATGCCACTCTGGATAAGTCTGCTTTCCATAGGCTGCTATTATTTTTATATGTTGTTGTTCTTCTGTTTTTTCTTTTTTGTTCAAAGTTTAATTTATCAACGCCGATTATTTTACTTTCTGGGTATAGTGGAAATATATTAGGTGTTGTTTCGTCAATTAGGTGCTTTGAATAATTTTTATATATTATTTGTAAAATTTTTGCTATTTCAATAAGTTCTGTGTCGGTGTATGGTTTGGTGTGTTCAATATCATTTGGGAATGCTATAAATAATTCATCGCATTGCTTTAGTAAATCAATGTCTATTTCTTTCAACACTATTTTCAACATGCCTTGACGGACAGATAGTGTTTTTCCTTTTTTTCCATCTCTATATTCTTGAGCTAGAGTTTCAATGTATATCTTTACAGAGTTGAAACTAAATATATCTGTTATATTTCTGCTGTC
>JAAZDF010000229.1 GCA_012512905.1 Clostridium sp. | reverse complement strand
TATATAAAATTGCGAAAAAAACATGGAAAAATAATAAAATAATGTTATAGTATAGAATGATTTATAAAATAATGGTATAATTATAAATTGTATTTAAAAAAAGAAACGAAGGAGTGAAAGTAACAGTGTTAGGGAGAAATGAGTCATGCCCATGCGGAAGTGGAAAAAAATATAAAAGATGCTGTTTAAATAAAGATGTTGTGACAGAGAGAGCTAGTAGAAAAATTGTACTTTCACAAAAACAATATTCACAACTATATGCAAAATTATATGAATACTCAAGACAGCCAAGATTTGAAGAAGAATATAAAAAAGCTCAAGAAATGTTTTATATATTAGATGATGAAAATATGAATAAAAAGTTTGAAAGCTTTTTCAATACATATTTCATACAAGATCATATAATGGAAAATAAAAAAGTTATAACTGTTGAGTTTTTTGAAGAAAATAAACATAATTTAAATAATTTTGAAGTAGCTACATTAAAAAGTGTATTTGAATCATTTGTAAGTGTATATGAAATAAAAGAGAAGTTCGAGGATAAAATATTATTAGTAGATTGTATAACTAATAAAGAAATATACACAGAAGATATAAATCTTTTAAGTGGATTTAAAAAAGATGATTGTATAATAGCTAGAATAGTAGAGGTAGATGGAACACACTTATTATTAGATGTTACAGTAAGTATATCTCAAGCTATAAAAGATATAATAGTAAATGATATACAACACTTCTTCTCACAATATGAAGATTTATATAAAGATATGAAAACTTTCTTAATATATCATACACATATACTATATAAGTATGTTCAACAATTATTAGAGCCTCAAATAGCAGAGTATCTTAAAAATCAAAAAATAGAAAATGATAAGAAGAAAGAAGAAATAAGTGAATCTATATCTGAAGATGGATGTAAAGTTGAATACTTATTAAAAACTCAAATAGAAGATGAAACATTAGCAAAATGTTTAGAATTCTGGAATGAGTACAAAACTAAAAATGATAATATAAAAGGTTCAGAAAATGGTTGGGCAGCTGCAGTTGAATACCATGTTAGAAAAGAAGATGGACAAGCTGTAACTCAATCACAAATATCTAAAAAGTACGATATAAGTCCAAGTACTTTAGGAAAGAGACATAAGGATTTAAAAATATAAAAATAAATTTAGAATACACAAAGAGAGGTATATATATGGGTCTTAATCTAGGAAAAGCAATTGCTGTATCAACAAGTTATATAAAGTCAAATCCAGCAGTACCTGTATATAAAGGTGATGAAAATCCAAGTAATTTATATGCAGTTATATATCATATAGAAATAGGATATAATGAAAAGTCTGAAGAGAAAATAATGCAATACATAATTATAGATTACAAAGACTTTGAGTTAAGCCAAGAAGCAAAATTAGAATTAATAGATATAGCTAAAAAATATTGTATGGATAAGGGCATAGATAATAGTGACCAAACTCAAATAGCTCTTTTAGATAATGAAGAAGCTGAGAATTTCTTAGAAAAAGTATTTAACAATATGAAAGTTATAAGAGGTCTAATAAC
>JAAZDF010000228.1 GCA_012512905.1 Clostridium sp. | reverse complement strand
TTGTTTTTTTCTGGAGGTAAACTATGGACTTAAATATGGATAAATATAAAGTAACAGATTTAACTGCTCTTGAGAAATTAGAGCCAGTTAGAACTAGGCCTGGAATGTATATTGGAACTACAGGCTCTAAAGGAGTTCATCATTGCATATGGGAAATACTTGATAATGCAATTGATGAAATAACAAATGGTTATGGTAATAAAGCAGAGATAATTTTAAATAAAGACAATAGTATAACTGTAATAGATAATGGCAGAGGGATTCCAATTGGTATTCATCCCATAAAAAAAATCTCTGGAGTCGAGATGGTTTATACAGAGCTTCATACGGGTGGAAAATTTAATGATAGCAATTATAAAACTGCTGGAGGACTTCATGGTGTTGGAGCAGCTGTTGTTAATGCTCTTAGTGAATGGCTTGAAGTAGAAGTATTTAAAGATGGATTTATCTATAAGCAAAGATTTGAACATAGCTTTGATAAAAAATTCAATAAAAAAATGCCAGGAACTCCTGTTAGTAAATTAAAGAAAATAGGGAAAACTAATAAGTATGGAACAAAAGTTACCTTTATGCTTGACAAAGAAGTTTTTCCAAACATTGAATTTAAATTTGATGTAATAGATCTGAGGTTGATGGAACTTTCATTTCAAAACAAAGGAATTACCTTATCTCTTAGAGATTTAAGGGGAGAAGAAGAGGTTCATAAGGAATATCATAGTGAAAGAGGACTTTTAGATTTTATCGAATATTTAAATGAGTCAAAAACACCTATCCATGACGAACCTATTCATTTTGATGGGGAAAGAAAGATTAAAAAAGAAAGTCTAGAAGGGGAAGTATGTGTTCAGTTTACAGATTCTTCTCTTGAAACTATAGGAAGTTATGTTAATAATATTCCAACAAATGAAGCAGGAAGTCATGAAACAGGATTTAAAACAGGAATGACACGAGCTTTTAAAGAATGGGCGAAAAAATTAAATCTAATCAAAGAAAAAAACTTTGATGGAGATGATTTAAGAGAAGGAATGACTGCAATAGTTAAGGTTAGACTGACAAACCCAATGTTTGAGGGTCAAACTAAAAATAAACTATCAAGTTCCAACGCATACACTTTAATGAATGATCTGAGTTATACTAAATTTTATGAATGGATAGAAGATAACAAAGATACAGCATCAATGATAATTAATAATGCAATAAGCGCAGCAACTAGAAGAGAAAAGATAAAAAAGATAACAGATGCTCAGAGAAAAAAAATAGGTAAGGGTACAGCTCCTCTGGCTGGTAAAGTCTCTGTAGCCACTTTAAAAAATAAAGATTTATTAGAGTTCATTGTAGTAGAGGGAGATTCAGCGGGAGGCTCTGTAAAGCAGGCAAGGGATAGAAGATTCCAGGCTATAATGCCTTCTAAAGGAAAAATAATGAATACTGAAAAGCAAACACTTGAAAATGTAGTTAGTTCTGAAGAACTTAGGATATTTAATACAGCTCTTGGAGTAAATGATTTAACAGAGTTTAATTTAGACGATATTAAATATAATAAAGTTATTATTATGAGTGACGCTGATGTGGATGGATTTCATATAAGAACTCTTTGGATGACATATATCTATAGGTATATGAAACCAATAATAACTTCAGGCCAACTTTATTTAGCCCAACCTCCTCTTTACAAAATATATAAAATGGTAAAGGGAAAGGAAGAACATGATTATGCTTATTCAGAAGATGAACTTGATCTTTTAAGAAAAAAATATAAAAAAGGTTATCATATACAAAGATATAAAGGGCTTGGAGAGATGAATCCAGATCAGCTTTGGGAAACAACTTTGAATCCTGAAACAAGAACTTTAATTAGGGTAACAATAGAAGACGCTGCAAAAGCAGAGAAAATGGTATCTCTATTAATGGGAGATATTGTAAAACCAAGAAAAAATTATATGTATAAGTACGCAGAGTTTTAGGAGGATGTTTTGGCTAAAAAGAATAAAATACCAGTTGATAGAAATATTATAAACATACCAATAGAAGAGGCTATGCCGGAGAATTATCTTCCATATGCAGTAGAAGTAGCAAAAGATAGGGCTCTACCTGATGTTAGAGATGGCCTAAAGCCTGTTCATAGAAGAATACTCTATGGAGCCTATAGACTTAATGCTCTCCCTGATAAGCCTTATTATAAGTCTGCTAGAATTGTGGGAGATATACTTGGAAAATATCATCCTCATGGAGATTCTTCTGTTTATGGTGCCATGGCAATTTTAGCTCAAGATTTTTCAACAAGAAATCCTTTAATAGATGGTCATGGTAACTGGGGTTCTATAGACGGAGATAGTGCTGCCGCAATGAGATATACAGAGGCGAGACTCTCTAAACTAGCTATGATGATGCTAAAGGATATTGAAAAAGAAACAGTAGACTATACACTAAATTATTCTGACTCTGAATATGAGCCAGTAGTTCTTCCAAGTAGATATCCTAACTTACTTGTAAATGGAGCATTCGGTATAGCAGTGGGACTTGCAACCAATATACCACCTCATAATATAACTGAGTCAATAGATGCATCTATTGCCTATATAGATAATCCAGATATTACTACAAAGGAACTTTTAACCTATATAAAAGGACCTGATTTCCCTACAGGTGGGGTACTTCTTAAAGAAGAAGATATGGTTAAAGTTTATCAAAATGGACGAGGTAAACTTGTACTTAGGGCAAAGTCGAAAATTGAAAAACTTAGTAGCGGAAGATATGCTGTTGTAATTACTGAATTTCCCTACAGGAAAAATAAAGCTAGGATACTAGAACAAATATCTATTCTTACTGCTAATAAAAGGCATCAAAAAGCTCTTGAAGGTATATCAGACATTAGGGATGAGTCGGATAGAGAAGGAATCAGGGCAGTAATTGAATTTAAAACAACAATAGATAAAGATACTGCAGAAAAAATACTTTTATATCTTTACAAAATTTCAGATCTTCAAATTAATATAAATTATAATATGGTTGCAATTTGTAATGGAAAACCTGAAACAGTAAGTTTAAAAGATATACTATTTTATTATGTAGAACATCAAAAAGACGTAGTACGCAGAAGAACTAAAAAAGAATTAAATTCTGCAAAGGAAAGATTTCACATTGTAGAAGGTTTTATAAAAGCAATAGATATAATGGATGAAGTTTTAAATCTTATAAGAAAATCTAAATCTAAAACAGATGCAAGAGAAAATTTAATTAAGGAATTCAAGTTTACTAAAGAACAAGCTAACGCAGTGCTTGAACTTATGTTATATAGACTTACTGGTCTTGAACTAAAAGAATATCAAAAAGAACATGCTGCCCTTAAAAAATTAATAAATAGCTTAAATAAAATACTTAAAAGTGAAAAGACTTTAAATAATTTACTTAAAACAGAAATGTTAGATATAAAAAAAGATTTTCATGATGACAGAAGAACAAAAATATCTAATTTAGAGGACGATGAAGCTGTTGAACTTTCAGATATAATAATAGAAGAAGATGTTATGATTACAGTGTCTACTGAAGGCTTTATTAAAAGACTTCCTTTTAGAAATTATCAAAGAGTAACCACAACTCCAGATAACATTGATTATAGAGAAGAAGATTCGATTGTAGGACTTTTAAAAAGCAATACAAAAGATATTATTTATATGTTTACAGATGAGGGTAATCTTTATCAGATGGAAACTGCTAATATTCCTGAAAGAAAATGGATTGATAAAGGACAAAGACTGGATAACTATATAAATGGAGCAGATTTCTTAGAAGAAAAAATTATAGCAGCATTTAGTCTTAAAGATACAAGTAAAGATGCTAAATTTAAATTTATTACTTCACTTGGGAAAATAAAAAATACAAAAGTAGAAGAGTTTGAAACTAATTATTCTAAACTGATTGCTATAAAATTAAATGAAGGCGAGAAAGTTATAGATGTTATATTAGAAACAGAAAACTCTAATATATCAAATAATTATATTTCGAGGTTAAAGGAAATAGAAGAGATTAATAAAGAAGATTTATATATAAAGCTTGAAACTAAAAAAGGATTTACTTACTCAGTAAAAGAACCTCTTATAGAAGATACTAAAAGAATGATAACTCCAGATGAGTTTGTATACTTAACTTCGGGAGATGAGATAGTAAACTTTGAATATTTAAATAAAGTGGAAGAAAATATTATAAATTTAACTATTTCAAGAAATGGAGAAATTAAGAAAGTTAATAGGAGAAGTCAAGCAGTCAGTTTACATACAATATCAGATACCAGTGATAGTAATATTGCTTTATTGTCTGAAAAAGGAATCTTATATAAACTTCCTATGTATCTATTTCAAAATGATTTTAAATCTACTAATATAAAATCTATTATCAAAGAATTTGATGATAAGGACTCTGTAGTTTGTGCATTCTCCTATAAAGAGAATATAAATTCCAGTGAAGAGCTACTACTTATGACAAAAGATGGAATAACAAAAAGACTTGATATAAAGGAAATATATGGTAGCTATGATGAACTTAGTATAATAAAGTTTAAAAATTCTAAAGATATGTTAGTATATGTTAGTTTAGTTGATGAAATTAAGAATAAAGAAATTATAGTTGTAACAAAAAATGGATATGCTTTAAAGTTTAGGACGGAATTAATATCTAAAGTTGGCAGAAATGCTATAGGTGTAATAGGAATTAAGCTCAGTAAAAATGACAGAGTAGTATTTGTTTCAACAGATTACAAAAAAAGTAATAAGCTTGAAATAACAAATACATTAGATAAAAAGAGCCTAGTAAAAATCTCTGATATTCCTAACCAAAACCGAGCTACTTTAGGAAGAAAAATAATTGAAGATGGAAAAATTAAAAATATAGATTTAATTTAGGGTGTTTATTAATACATTGTGTATGATATAATATATTAAATTAATAAATGGAGGTATTTACATGAAAAAAGTAATAGTTTTACTTGCTAATGGATTTGAAGAGATAGAGGCTATATCAGTTATTGACATACTTAGAAGATCTTCAGATGTAATAGTTCAGATATGCTCTATAGATAAGGAATATGTAACTGGAGCTCATGGGATAGTTATTAAAAGTGATGTAAGAATAGATTATATAGATTTATATACGGATACTTATGATTTAATATATATTCCAGGAGGAATGCCAGGAGCAGCATCGCTTAGAGATAATGAAAAAGTACAAGAACTTCTGAAGTGGCATCACAAAGAAGAAACTAAAATGGCTGCTATATGTGCAGGACCAATAGCACTTGAAGCAGCAGGTATTCTAAAAGGTGAAAAAGGAACAAGCTTTCCTGGCTTTGAAGATCAACTTTCCTATGATAAATATGTAAAAGAGCCTGTTGTTGTATCTGGAAATATTATAACAAGTAGAGGGGCCGGAACATCAATGGAATTAGGATTTGTAATTCTTGAAGAATTAGGTCTTAAAGAAGAATCAGAAAGGCTTAGAGAAGAGATGCAGTATAATTTTTTAAAAGATAGCATAAAATAGAAAATAGTTTTTATGGCTTATGGAGACATAAGCCGTTTTTTATAAAGAAAGGAAAATAATTTGAGTGCAAAAAATAAGTGGATGATTAAAGGTGGAAAAGGTGATATTGTAAAAATATCTAAAGAGAATAAGATATCTCCTTTTATATCAAGACTTTTATTAAATCGTGATATAGTCGAAAAAAATGATGTAAATATGTTTTTGAAGGGAAATAAAAAAGATTTAAGAGATCCGTTTCTCTTTAAAGATATGGATAAAGCAGTTAATATAATTAAGGAAGCAATATCTAAAAAAGAGAAAATTGTCATATATGGAGATTATGATGCGGACGGTGTCACATCGACATCAATATTATATAAAACTTTAGATTATTTAAATGCAAATTTTGATTATTGGATTCCTAAAAGAGAAGAAGAAGGATATGGATTAAATGAGGATAGAATAAAAAGCCTTAAAATTGATGGTGCAGGTTTGTTATTAACTTGTGATAATGGAATATCAGCTTTATCTGAAATTG
>JAAZDF010000227.1 GCA_012512905.1 Clostridium sp. | reverse complement strand
TATCTACCTTTACATCTAAAGGTTACATTGTTGTAATACTATTTATATTGACTCAAGTCTGAAAGTTTAGTATAATAAAGCAAATATTAAAATAAACTAACTTTGTTTATTTTAATATTTTTACTTAAAGATATATAATAGATAGTTGCAGAATAGAGTTTTGAAATTATCTAAGGTTATCCACAAAGACAAACTAAATTCAATTAATAAATATGCTCATTAATTTTGAATAATCCAGTTATACACAGAAAAAAGGGCATAGAAAATCAAAGGTTAAATTTAACCAGTTAAATTCTTTGATTTAATTTAAAAACTAAGCTATTAAAGATTTAATAGCAAGTGGATTCTCTGATTTTCCAGCTTTAAATATTAAAATAAAAGCTATTAACTGAGAAATACAGGCAAATAATATATCAGATTTTAATGATACAGTATTTCTAACTTTAGAAGTCTTGATTTGGATAAAGTTTTTAAGCTGAGAAATTGACCTTTCACAAATAGTTCTAAGTCTATATAGTTTTTTCCACTTTAAGCTATCACGAGGCATTGATGTGTTAAATCTATAATTATGATGTATAGTAAGCTGTTTGATTCGGCCACATTTTGAAGGAGTGCAGGGATTTTCACAACTTAAAATATATTGAGTTTTTCCATTAATAGTAACTTTGTTAGACTTAGGACAAAGATACTTAATTCTATCAGCTCTGCCCTTTTCTCTAGAAATACCATCATAATTCATAGGTAAAGAAGGATCACTAGGGCAAAGAGGAATACCCATTTCATTAAATCCAGGCTCTGGTAAATCTTTAGTATTACGAGGGTTTAAATTGATAATAGGCATGATGTTTTTCTTATGAAGATAAGCATAATTATCATCTGCATCAAAGCCAGAATCGCCTAAAAAGTATTTGAAATTAAAGTTTGGATGAAGTTGAAAAAATGTTTCTAAAGAAGGAATTAAAGACTTAGAATCAAAAGAATCTTTAATATCCTGAGGTCTTAAATCTTGGTCAAGATTGTTATCAGAATCATAGAAATTGACATTCCTGATAAGTCCAAGGGCGTTAGTAGAAACAATACATTTTAAAAAGTAACCAAAATGTCCATTTAAGTAAGTGAGTTTTGCATCCTTGTTAGAAGAAGCAAATTTGGGCATTTGCCCTTGCGCATACTTTTCAACATCAAATACCGAGTTAGGATTAGATTTTGCAAATAACTTTGAATATGATTTAGACTTTTTAAGCTGGGACTGATAAAACTTAAGATTGTTTTCAGTAACATAAGATTCGATTCCAGTTGTATCAGTAATTAAAATAGAAGATAAAAAGGGACTTATTTCCTTTGAAATATCTTCAGTAAAATTTACTAAAACATTAAATAAATCATTTAAATTATCTAGAAAAGTTGATTTAAATCTAGAGAACTGTGATTTATGAGGAACTTTTAAGAATCCACAAAACTGACGAAGTTCAGATGAAATAGATAAAATTGTAATTAAAAGATCAATAGAAGAAATAGATAAAATATTTTTAACAATAAAAGCATTAATCATAGATTCAAGGGAAAAGTCTCTTTTAGACCCAAAATTAGCATAATATTTTTGGTAAAATGAAAATGGGATAAACTCACTTATATCAATAAATTTATCTAACAAAGAAAGTAAATCATTTTGGTTTTGATTATAAAATTTATCAAAATCCTTAGAAATATCACAAAAGTTTAATTGTTTAGCTGAAACTGGCATGGGATTCTCCTTTCAATTATCGTTTTGAGTTATAAACAACTTGTTACTGTATATATACCCAAAATTGGGGGAATCTCAGCCATTTCAATAGATTGAAAGATAGTAAAATAGCTCGCTACAGAGTTCTGCAACGAGCTACATACCTAATCTTTAAGGGGGAATAGAAAATTGACTGGAAATAGAGAAGACTATATAAAAGCTATATATGAACTTGGAGGTGAAAAGAAAAAAATTGGAACAAAGAGTATAGCAAAATCTCTAAATATATCTCCTCCATCAGTATCTGAAATGATTAAAAAACTAGTAGAAGAAGGATATATAGAGTATGAACTTTATAAAGGTGTAAAACTTACAGAAAAAGGTGCAAAAGAGGCACTTGGGATAAAAAAGAGGCATCTCCTTTGGGAAGTTTTTTTAGTAGAAAAGCTTGGTTATGATTGGGAAGATGCACATGAAGAGGCAGAAGTTTTAGAACATATAACAAGTACTAAACTAGAAGGAATGTTAGAAAAATACTTAGATTATCCTAAAGTTTGTCCTCATGGGACACCTTTAGAAGATGATGGCTATATCTTTAATACTATTTCTTTAGATAGTATAGGGGTAGGTGAAACTACTTATATAAAAAGAATAATGGATGAAAAAGAGATTTTAAGATATGTTAAAACTATAGATTTAGAGATAGGAGACAATGTAAAGATCTTAGATAAAGATATAAATGGAATGATGAAAATAGAAAAAGATGAAAACACGATAGATATAGATAAAGAAATAGCAAAAAAAATATATGTAGGATAAAAAATAATGGAGAAATAAAACATATGGAAAGATTTTCAATAGAAGAATGTACTTTAAAAGATATAGAAACACTTAGAGATATAGGTGAAGCAACCTTTTCTGAAACTTTTTCTCATAATAACACAGAAGAGAATATGGAAAAATATCTTTACGAGAGTTTTTCTTATGAACAGATAAAAAGCGAAATAGAGAAAGATGGTTCAAAGTTTTTTATAATTAAAGATAAAAAAT
>JAAZDF010000031.1 GCA_012512905.1 Clostridium sp. | reverse complement strand
GGAGTATTAATAGGTTCCCTTACTCTTTTAGCTTTTGCTATAGGTCTTAATGAAAGAGGTTACACATTATTTAGTTCAAGCTCTGCACCTGATGAAATACTTGCATATGCTCGTACAATGGCTTTCCTTGTTTTATCTACAAGTCAGCTATTTTATTCATTAACTCTCAGAAACGAAAGTAAATCAATTTTCCAAATCGGTTTATTTTCAAATATGTATTTAATATACTCAATAATAATAGGATTTTTAATGCAATTAGTTGTTATAACAGTTCCATTTTTAGCTGATGCTTTTAAGGTTCACAATCTACCACTAAATGACTGGCTTATTGTAATTGGACTAGCTCTTGTACCTCTTATTATTAATGAACTAATTAAAGCATTCAATAGACTTAGAAAGGCAAATTAACTTATAATTTCATATAAAAACTAAAGCAAAAGATATTTTTCTTTTGCTTTTTTTATATGTTAAATATTTTATTCGACTAATTTTCAGTAAAAAAAATACACTTTAGATGAGCAAAATAAAAAACAGCTATAAGATAATAACAAATCAACCTAACTATCTTATAGCCATTATTTATGATAATCATTTAAATTTTCATTTTATAATTATCCGATTTTACTTTTCTTTAAGATGAGTTCCCTTAACATCTTGATATATAAGATCCTGCTTCATTAAATTCCCAAGAGCAATCTTAAAATAGTTTTTACTTGTTTTAAATTTTTTTCTTATTTCATCAGGTGTTGACTTATCATTGTACGGAATTGATCCTCCTGAATCTTTAAGTTCCTTCATAATAGCATCTGATAAAATTTCTCTAGCATCAACCATTTTCTTTCTTGGTGTAAAGCTTACTCTTCCATCTTCCAAAATCTTTTTTATTGTACCAGTAACACTGTCTCCTGGCTGTATATTAGTATAATACTCATTTTCTAAAATAATGGCTTTATACTTATTGTCGATAGCTACTTCTAAAGTTTTATTTGTTTGAACATCATAAACAGTGCCTGTTACTTCCTGACCCACTTCAAACATACCTTCTAGAGGTTCATCTAAATATCTGTCTATTTTTGTAGAAGCTGCCAGTCTTCCTGTTTTGTCTTCATAAACAAAAACTAAATATTTTTTCCCAACTTCCATCTCATAGTTCATCTCGCCTCTTGGAACAAGTAAGTCTCTTTCAAGGCCTATGTCTAAAAACATTCCAAAATCAGCTTCATCAGTTACTTCAAGCAAAGCGATTGTATCAACAATAATTTTCGGCTCGTTCATAGTTGCAACAAATCTGTCTTTTGAATCTTTATATATAAAAGCATTTACAATATCGCCTATAGAAGGCCTATCCCCTACTATACTACCATTAGGAAGCAGTATATCATCTGATGTACTGTCTGTTTTAGCATCTAAGTAAACACCAAAATCAGCTTCCCTTATTACTTCTAATTCATTAAAATCTCCAAATTTAATCATTTATATCCCCCTTATGAATTTTTGACAACTCATAATATTCTTCTGCAGAATCCATTATACCTTCTATTTCATTTTCTGTTAAATCTCTAATATATTTTGCTGGACTCCCCATCCAAAGCTGACCTTCTCCTATATGCTTATTCTCAGTAACCAGACTTCCAGCACCAATAATAGAATTTTTTTCTATTATTACGCCATTCATAATAATAGAACCCATTCCAATAAGGCAATTCCCAGCTATCTTCTTACAATGAAGTAAACACCCATGACCAACTGTAACATTCTCTCCAATAAAAAACTGATCTATATTGTCAGCATGGATAACAGTATTATCTTGAATATTTGATTTTTTTCCAATATGAATATGTGCAGTATCTCCTCTAATCACAGCTCCATACCAAACAGATGCTTTTTCTTTTATCTCTACACTACCTATTATTGTTGAAGTTTTGGAAATATAACTTTTTTCGCTAATTTTTGTATTTTTTAAATCTAGTATTTTTATCATTCTCATCCCTCTTCATTTCTATAATTACTATTTTATCATTATTTACATGAAATATCTTAATTAATTACAAATTATAAATAAATTGTTTCATAATACATACAAATATAACTATATATTGACAAAAATAGTTTGCCTTCCACAACATATACTACTATACTGTAAATATGTAATATTAATTTTATGTTTAATATTATGTATTTATTTATAAATTACGGAGGTTTTAGATGAGAAAATTAAATGATTTATTTAAAAGATACTATACAAAAGAGTTAGATAATACGGATAAATCTGTTTATGATCTTTTTAAATGGGAAAAAAGAGATGTTAAACTTATGGATTATAAAACAAATGAAGTATTGCTTGATATGAAAGATTTAGAATTCCCAAGCCACTACTCACAAAATGCTGTGGATATTATTGCCTCTAAATACTTTAGAAAACGTGGAGTAAACAATGAGTTAGGTTATGAAAATTCTATGAAAATGGTTGTTCATAGGATGGTTAATTTTTGGGCTGAGTCTTTAGCAGATGAAGGACTTATTGAAACTGAAAAGGAAAAAAGTATATTTTATGATGAGATGGTGTTTGGTTTACTAAACCAAATGTATGCTCCAAACTCTCCTCAATGGTTTAATACAGGATTAAAGCTAAGTTACGGAATATCTGGTGGTCAAAATGATCTGTTCTACTATGACATCAATAAGAAAAAAGTTCTTAAATCAAAAGATACCTATACTAGAACCCAAGCTTCAGCGTGCTTTATTCTTTCTATTGAAGATAAACTATTAGGTTCTCACTCTATATCCGAACAATACACAACTGAAACTAAGCTTTTTAAAGGTGGTTCAGGAACTGGGACAAACTTTTCAAACCTTAGAGCCAATGGAGAAAAACTGTCAGGCGGTGGCGTATCGTCTGGGTTAATGAGTTTCCTTAAAGGATTTGATAGAAATGCTGGTGCAATAAAGTCAGGTGGAACAACAAGAAGAGCAGCAAAAATGGTTTGCTTAGACATAGATCATCCTGAAATTGAAGACTTTATCACATGGAAAGCAGAAGAAGAAGATAAGGTACGTGCTCTTGCTAAAATGGGATACGACGCAGGTATGGACGGTGAAGCTTATGAAACTGTTTCAGGACAAAACTCTAATAATTCACTTAGAATATCTGATGAATTTATGCAAAAAGTAATTGATTTGGATAAAAATCCTGATGCAAAGATTACTCTTAAAGGTAGGGTCGACTCATCTGTTGATAGAGATGTTTATGTAAGAGATTTATGGGAGAAATTTAATAGTGCAGCATGTAAAGCGGCTGATCCTGCTCCACAGTTTACAGATACATTTAATGCTTGGCATACTTGTCCTAAAGGTGAGGACGGAGATCTTTATGCTAAACATAATATGCTAAATTCCACAAATCCTTGTGGTGAATATGCATTTTTAGATGACACTAGTTGTAACTTAGCTTCTTTAAATTTATATAGATTCTATAATCCAGATACTAACGAATTTGACATAGACGGATTTAAACATATGATAGGTTTAAATCAACTTTTACTTGAAGCATCAATACACTGGGGACAATTTCCAACTGAAGATATCGCTAGAAAAACTCATCTATTTAGGACAACAGGCCTTGGGATTGCAAATATCGCTTCTTTACTTATGGCTATGGGAATACCTTATGACTCAGAAGAATCTAGAGCCATATCAGCTTCCTTAGTTGGTCTTATTACAGGTGAAAGCTATGCTGTATCGGCTCTTATGGCAGAAAAAGTATCACCTTTTGAAAAATATGAACTAAATTAAAAATATATGAAAAGAGTAATAAGAAATCACGCAAGAGTTGCAGGTACTTTGGACTCCGACTTCGAAAACCTTCACTACAAACCAATGATGGTAGATCACGAACTTCTAGAAAACTTAAATTTGCAAAACTTATCAGCATCTCTTAAAAACTCATGGAATGATGCTATAAAACTTGGGGAGAAACATGGTTATAGGAATGCCCAGGTAAGTGTAATTGCACCAACTGGTACAATTTCTTTTGCAATGGACTGTGCAGCTACTAGCTTAGAGCCGTTTTTCTCTCACATAGTTTATAAAAAACTTGTTGGTGGCGGTTTTATGACAATTGCAAATCCTATAATAGAAGTGGCTTTAAAAAATCTTGGCTATAATAAAGAAGAAGTTATAGACATAATGGATTATATTGGAAAAGAAGAGAATGGCATGATTATTGATGGTAAAATTGAAGGTGCTCCACATATTAAGGATGAGCATTTACCTATATTTGATACAGCAAATGTTAATGGTTCAGGAGAAAGATTTATCCATCACTATGGCCATGTATTAATGGTAGCTAGCTTAACACCACTTGTATCAGGTGCAATATCTAAAACTGTTAATCTTCCAAAATATGCAACAGAAGATGATTTTAAAGAAGTACACATCAAGTCATGGGAAACTGGAGTAAAAGGAATTTCACTTTATAGGGATGGATCTAAATTTACCCAACCTCTTAATACAAGTCTTGATGATAAAGTAAAAGATATAAAACTTGAAGACTTAAATTACGATGCTCTATTAGAATTCGCAAAGAAAAATAAACCTTCAGATAAGCCAAGAAAAGAATCTAGGCGTGTTAAAATGAAAGGAATTAGAAGTGGCAGGACACATCCAGCCCAAATAGAAGATGTTAAAGTTTATATAACTGTAAATAGAAATATAAATAATAAGATATCAGAAATATACATGACAACGGATAGAGAAGGAACTCTTATAACAGGCCTACTTAATTCATTATCAAAAACTGTTTCAGTGATGTTGCAATATGATATTCCTGCTGAGGATATATCTAGAATGTTAAGAGGACAAAAATATGAGCCTTATGGGTTTGTAAGAAAACATCCTTACATAAAAAATGTAACCTCAATATCTGATTTGATTTCAAAAGTAATAGATATTGAATTGAATGATTTTTCAAGAGTTCAAGTTAAACCCGATGAAGACTCATTTGTTTTAACAGGACAAGTAGACTTATTTAATGAAAGTGATAGAGTAGAAATAGAATTATCTCAGAAAGAATCTTTTAAAGATGAAGATGAAACTAAAGAAGATTTAATAAGTGATGCCAAGAAAAATGGTACTAAACTATATGATGGTTCTATTTGCCCGAATTGTTCTAGTGAAAGAATGGTTCAAAATGGAACTTGTAAAGTTTGCCTTGACTGTGGATCAACAACAGGATGTTCTTAATATTAATAAAATCACAATAAAAAATAAAAATGTATGGCGCTTAATTAAGTGCCATACATTTTTATTTTAGAAAATTTTAAATCTTACTTTTTTCTTTTCTTTTTACCTTTTTTTGATATATCTTCTGTTTTTATTATATCTTCATCTTTAAACTGTTTTACTCTATTTGGATTTGCTTTAGGTTTAATAACTCTCGTGGTTTCTCTATTTCTTTTTCTGATATTATCAGCTTTTCTTGCATCTAAAAACCATAAAAAGAAAAAGAAGAAAATTCCAATTGATATATTTGTTAGTATTTTATTGCTAGTATAGTTCGGCACAATTAAACTTGCTAATACAAAAACTACCGCAATTGCTAAAATTAACCACTGATTCACTTTTATTTTACTTAAATAACTAATATTTAAAAAAGTATATAATACAAAAACTCCAACAAACATTAATAATAAAATTAAAAATACACTCCAATTCATTTAATCCCCTCCAGTTTTGTCAATAATACAATTCTATTGCAAAATTAAAGATAAATCAAGAATTCTTAAATTTTTGATTTGGATATTAGTTTAAATTGTAATGTTTTTTCTTTTTAAATTTTTAATATGTTAAAATCATTAGTAGAAAATAAAGCCTGTACCAAAGAAATATTTAGATAGCTTTAGTCATTAGTTCTCAGCTAATTATTTTGAAAATGAATGGTTCATGATAGAACTTTTTCTACTTTTATTTCTCATGCAAGAATTTTGAATTAAGCAATTATAAAAAATATAATAATAATGAAATATGGAAAGAAATCATACAATAAATCTAATATTATAGCTTTATTTACTTGGTTTGATAAATTGTCATAATTTTAGTATAATAAGTTTTCGCTCAAAACTAAATAAATTACATATCTTAAAATATTTTATCATAATTACTATATTTTCAAAATAAATTAAGAAATTGCTATTTTATGTGGTTTTATTTGGTATAATAGGATATACAAATTAACGGAGGTGTTAATATGACAGCACAATCAACTGTAAGTTTGGATGAACTCGATTTACAAATTCTTGACATATTAATTAAAGATGCAAGAACGCCCTATTTAGAGATTGCAAGAGTATGTCATGTATCTGGTGGTACTATACATGTCAGAATGAAAAAAATGGAAGATTTAGGTATAATTAAAGGAACTAAAGTTCTTTTAGATATGCCAAAACTTGGTTATGATGTTTGCTCATTTGTTGGAGTCCACCTAGACAAAAGTTCATCATTTGATGAAGTAGTTAAAGAACTTGCTAAAATAAATGAAATTGTGGAGCTTCACTATACAACAGGAGATTATAGTATTTTTACAAAGGTAATATGCAAAAATATTTCACATCTACAAGATTTATTATTGAATAATATAAATATGATACCTGGTATACAAAAAACCGATACATTTATATCACTTTCTCAGCCTTTATATAGAAATATAAAGTTATAATATAATTATAAAATAAATATAAAAAGATTAAGACTAGTGTTTAGATCAAATTTAAACCTAGTCTTTTCTTTTTTTAGTTAGTTGTTTTATTTAAATCATCTAGTTCTTTTTGTATTTTCCCCTTAAGAATTGAACTTATATTTTTTTGCTCTTCTTGAGAAAGTTTTTCTATATATATAGGCTCTAATATTTTAAGATGTACATTGACGTTTTCTTTTATTCTCTTATCTTTTTCAAGAACCTTATATGCATTATCAATGACTACTGGAACAATTGGGGCTTTAGTTTTTTGAGCAATTCTGAAACTTCCTCCTAAAAACTTCCCCATCTTTTTACTCTTGCTTCTTGTGCCTTCTGGATATACAAGCACATCATAGTTTTTATCTTTTAAAATATTAATAGCTTTTCTTATTACAATTAAATCTTTTCTAGGATTATCTCTATCCAAAAATAATACTTGTAAATAAGATGCAAGCTTACTTATTACTGGTATTTTATTTATCTCTTTCTTTGCAATTAATATTACTCTTCGGTCTATAGCTTTAAGTAACATATATATATCTACATATGACTGATGGTTCCCCATAAATACAACAGGTTCATCTGGTATATTTTCAGTTCCTGTAATATCTAAATTAATCTTTCCTATTTTAATGGCCTCATCAATGTGTTTTTTTGTTATTAGCATTGCTTCATCATATGCAGCATCTTTTCCTTCACTTTCTAATGTTTTATTTACTTTAGGAAGTTTAAATGATATCTTAAGCGCTGAAAATATAAATCTCATTCCATTTATTATACTTTTAAACATTAAGTCTCTCCTTTTATCTTGTTTATTTTAAATTAGAACAAAAACTTCTTTTTTTAAATAATATAAATATTATAGAATACATTTGATCAACAATATACTTAAATAGTTATATTTAAATCTTTTTTAATTTTTTTATATAACCTCAAAAATAATGAATAAATAATAATTCCGCTTATAACTGATATATATATTATCAAAGTATTTAGACTTATATTAGAAAATAAAATTAATATTACTATTGTCGCTGCAAAAAGAGTCTGAGAATCTCTTACTCGCTTTTTACTAGCAAGTTCACCCTTATCATCTAAAAGGCCATCTATACTAATATATTTTTTTATAAAAATATATGCTATAGGAAGTAAAATAGAAACAATAGTAAAAAAACTAGTGAATTTAATGTTTGCCATATGAAAATATTCAAAATAAAAAATTTCTACTATAAAGATCATAAAGGCTAAAGAAAGAAAGATTAGATTAGCTTTATTTTTTATTCCATTCTTCATAAGTATAATTACACCAATTATAAAAGGAAGAAAATATACACCATTTTTATTATTAATTGTTATAAACATAGTTAAAGCAAAAACTAAAATGATATCTAAAGTTGAAGTTTTTTCTCCTGATATTCCGTTTACTAGTCTAATAGTTAATAAAATCCAAAGAAAACCTAAAATTCCAATTTCTTTGAAATAAAATAAATTCGCGGTATTTAAAGCTGCTGCTACAAATGCACTATATTCATGTTTTGGGTCAATTTCTCTCGCTAATGCCCAACTTATAAATGTTCCTCCACCTATATAAAGTGCTGATTTTATATCTTTAGTAACTAAATATCCTAATATTGATATTATTAATGAAAATATTAAAATTACTTTATTAGTCTTATAATGTATATCTATTTTCCTGCCTAAAGTAAACATATTACCCCCTGATAATAAAATTATTTATAGATATTATATCATCTTAACAAACTAAACACTATTATTTAACTTATTACATACAGCCCATGTCTGAATTATGCTATAATTTTATTGTTAGATAAATTATTGTTTTTTTGAAATAAATAGTCTTCATTAGGAATGGAGAATTTATTTATATGTACAATATAGTTATAAATGAATATAATAACAAGTTATTAATTTAAAGAGGTGAGATATGAAAAAAAGAAGCTACACTCCTATTATCCTTTTTGTGGTTATAATATTTAGTTTTGTAGCTATAAATTTTTTATTAGAATATGGAATTGTAGGAGTTAACGATTCTGAAGAAATTTCAAGAATTCAATCAATTAAAGATCCTTTGAAAGTACATTTCATAGATGTAGGCCAAGGAGATTCAATATTTATACAAATAAAAAATAAAAATATACTAATAGATGCTGGTGAATCAAAAGAAGCTCCTTCTGTCGTTAATTATTTAAAAACTTATAAAGTTAACAAGCTAGATTATGTTTTTTTAACCCATCCTCATGAAGATCATCTAGGAGGCTTAAGTGAAGTAATAGATACATTTGATATAGGTAAATTCTATTCTCCTAATGCTTCTACTGTTACAAGATCATATGAAAACTTATTAAATTCATTAAAATCAAAAGACCTTAAAATTAATAGAGCAAAAGCAGGACTGGAATTTACATTTGCTGATGACATTGTCCTAGAGCTGTTTTCTCCAAATAAAGATGAATATACAAACCTTAATAATTATTCTCCCATAATGAAACTAACTTATGGAGATATATCTTTTTTATTTACTGGAGATGCAGAGGAAATAATAGAAAAAGAAGTGCTTTCAAAAAATCACAATTTAGAATCTACTGTTCTTAAAGCTGGCCATCATGGGTCAAAAACATCAAGCAGTATAGAGTTTTTAGAACAAGTTAATGCACAGTTTGCTGTAATAACTACTGGTAAGGGTAACCGATTTAATCTTCCTAATGAAGAAATTGTAAAACGACACGAAAAATTAGGTTCGAAAATTTTAATGACAGAAAAGTATGGAAATATAGTTTTTTCTACAGATGGTAGAGATATACGTCTCTTAAGTAATTGACAGGATAGTTTCTAATAGTATAATTAATAGTGAACGTAAAAGTTTAAAACCTTTTATACTTGATTGAGGAGGAAAAAATGTTAAATAGAATAAGAACTAGATTTGCACCAAGTCCAACTGGTTATATGCACGTTGGTAACCTTAGAACGGCTTTATATGCTTATCTAATAGCAAAACACGAAGATGGAGATTTTATACTTAGAATTGAAGATACAGATAAAGAAAGATATGTAGAAGGTTCTTTAGATGTAATTTATAAAACTCTTGAAGATACAGGATTAGAATATGATGAGGGACCTATAGTTGGTGGAGATTATGGTCCATATATTCAAAGTGATAGAAAAGATATATATAAAAAATATGCCCAGGTCTTACTTGATAAAAAAGAGGCTTATTACTGTTTTTGTGATAAGGAAAGACTTGATATATTAAAAGAAAATGCTGAAGCCTTAAAAAAGCCTTACAAATATGACAAACACTGTTTAGCTCTTTCTGAAGAGGAAATTAATGAGAATTTAAAAAATGGAAAGCCTTATGTTATCAGACAAAATAATCCAACTACAGGTGAAACAAGTTTTGATGACGTTATTTATGGAACTATAACTGTAGATAATACTGAACTTGAAGACATGGTTTTGATTAAAAGTGATGGATATCCTACTTATAACTTTGCAAATGTTGTAGATGATTATTTAATGGACATAACTCATATTGTGAGAGGTTCTGAGTACTTATCATCATCACCTAAATATAATAGATTATATGATGCTTTTGATTGGGATGTGCCAACCTATGTACATGCTCCTCCAATAATGAAAGACTCAAAGCGTAAACTTTCCAAAAGATCAGGGGATGCTTCTTATCAAGATTTAATAGATTTAGGCTTTTTAAAAGAAGCAGTTGTAAATTATATCGCTTTACTTGGATGGAGTCCAGGGACAACTCAAGAAATTTTTTCTCTAGAAGATTTGGTTAAAGAATTTGATTACACAAAAATAAACAAATCTCCTGCTATATTCGATATGGACAAGCTAAGATGGATAAACAGTGAATATCTAAAAGCGATGTCTTTAGAAGAATTTCATGAAAAAGCAAAACCTTATATAGAAAAAGAAATTAAAGAAAAACCTTTGGATACTAAAAAAATAGCGAAAATACTCCACACTAGAACTGATGTATTTAGTGATATTGAGGGTCAACTAGACTTTTTATACGAATTGCCTAGCTATTCTGTTGACATGTACACTCACAAAAGAATGAAAACAAATCCAGAGCAATCATTGGAAGCTCTTACAGATATTTTACCTCTACTTAAAGATATAAATGAAGATAACTGGAATTTTGATAATCTCCATACTATTGTATTAGATGAAATAAAAAGACTTGGTATGAAAAATGGTCAGATGTTATGGCCTATGAGAATCGCACTTACTGGAAAAACTTTTACCCCAGGTGGTGCTTTTGAAACATCAGATGTTTTAGGAAAAAAAGAAACTATTGAAAGAATAGAAAGTGGTATAGAATTAATAAAAAAATCACTTTAAATAAAAAGGATACTTATAGTTACAAAATAAGTATCCTTTTTTTTATTTTTTATCTCACCAGGAAATAACTTCTAATTTTTTCAAGCGTTTTTTCACCTATTCTATTTACATTTAATAAGTCTTCAACATTCTTGAAACTACCAAATTCTTCCCTGTAATTAAGGATATTATCAGCAGTTTGTGGTCCTATTCCTGGAACCTTAACAAGATCATCCTTTGTTGCTTTATTTAAATCTATTAGCTCATTTTCTGAATTTCCTCCGCCAATATGTCCTGTGCCACTTGATATATTTAGTCTAGTCTCTTCCTCTCCTTCTTTTGGAATATAAAACGACTCGCCATCTAGTATTTTTAAGGCTAAGTTCGTATTTTTAAGATCCGCTTCTTCAGTTTCTCCTCCTGCAAGTAATAAAAGATCATTTAACCTATCACCTTCTCTAACTTTATACACCCCCGGTTTTGAAACCTCCCCTTTTATTTCCACAATTATTTCTCCAGTTATTTCTATCTTTTCAGTATTTTGTTCTACTACTTCGTTAAAATCATCCTCAAAAATATTATTATCTTTGCATCCAACCCCTAATAAAATTAATATAACAATAATTAAAATGTTAGCTTTATGTTTTTTCATTCTTATCCCCCTTAGTTATTCTTATATTCATATTATATGGAGTAAATATTTTTTTATATTGAATATCTGAAGAATTTGATATAATATTGTAATAGACGTTTAATGAGGTGAATTACATGAACAAAAAACAGTTAAATTATATAAATAAATCTTTTTTAGTCCTAATTGTACTTATATTATTTAAATCTAATATAGTATTTGCTAATGTTGTTATTTTAGATACAGAGGCTCCAGATTTAACATCTGAGGGTGCTATTGTTATAGATTTTGATACAGGTCAGATTATTTATGGAAAAAACGAGCATAAAAAATTAATGCCTGCTTCAACTACAAAAGTTATGACTGCACTTCTTACTGTTGAAAATCTCAAACTTGATGATATAGCCCTTGTATCTGATAAGCCTCCTTTAGCTGATGGGAGCTCAATGGGATTTTTAGAAGGAGAAGAAATCCTCGTAGAAGATCTTTTATACTCTCTTCTCATACACTCAGCTAATGATGCGGCAGAAATTCTTGCCGAGACAATATCTGGTAGTAAGGAAGAGTTTAGCAAACTCATGAATAAAAGAGCAATTGAACTTGGTGCCCTGAATACACATTTTGTTAATCCTTCAGGACTTACAGAGGATAATCACTATACAACACCCTATGATTTAAGCCTTATGATAAAAGAGTTATATAAACATAACAATATATCAAATATATGCCATACTTATAGTTATATGCTTCCATTAACTAATAAAACTACAGAAGAAAATAGATGGGTAGCAAATAAAAATGCTTTAATGCTTAAAAATAGTAAGCATTTTTATGAACCTATTGTTTTGGCCAAAACAGGCTGGACACCTGATGCAAATTCTAGTCAGACTGCCTTGGCAGAAAAAGATGGTAAAAGATATATAGTAACTCTAATGAATACAAAAAAAAGAGAAGATCTATGGATTGAAACTAGGCAGCTTTTTGACTGGGTATTTAATGAAATCGAAGTATATAAGGTTTATGAAAAAGATCAAGAAATCAAAACTTTAACCCTTAAAGATGGTACAGAAACTAAACTAAACTCTAGTGATGATTTTTACATAGTAACAGATAAAAAAACTAAGCCACAAACAATTTTACAGTTTAATGAAAATGACTTTTTAAAAGATGAATATAAAAAAGGTGATGTTTTTGCTGAAGCAAAGATACTATTAAATCAGAAAGAAATTGGTAAACTAGATTTAATTTCAAATCAAAGCATAATTAGAAATACCGAAACTGTAGAAATAGATCAATCTATCGAAGAAGCTGAAAAAGGAAAAAGTCAAAAACTACTGATAGTTTATCCGGTTATATTTATAACATTGATACTTTTACTAGTAAGGCTTAGAAACAAAAACAAACATAAAAGAAAGATAAAGAAAATCTTAAATAAAAGAAATTTTTAAATATTTCGTCAAAAAAACAGTTATCAATTAATCGATAACTGTTTTTTAGTTAATATTAAATTAAAGGATTGATTTGTATAAGTCTAGATATTGTTTAGCTGACTTTTCCCAGCTATAATCCTTTTTCATTGCTCGTACTTTAATTTTTTTAAATTCTTCAGTATTTTGATAAAGTTCTAAACTCTTCTCTATAGCATCCAATAACTCTCTACTACTGTAATTACCAAAAGTTATTCCTAACCCTTCACTTGTGTACTTGTTATAAGGCTCTATAGTGTCCTTAAGGCCTCCTGTTTCTCGAACTATAGGAATAGTTCCATACCTAAGAGAAATCATTTGTGACAGCCCGCAAGGCTCAAATAGTGAAGGCATAAGGAAGAAGTCTGAACCTGCATAAATTTCTTGTGCTAATTTATCATCATATAAAATGTTACTAGAAACTTTTCCTTTATACTTATTTTCAAAATGTCTAAACATATCTTCATACCAAATATCTCCAGTTCCTAATACTACTAATTGTACATCTTTGTTTAAAAACTCATCTAATATTTCAGAAAGTATATTTATACCTTTTTGATCTGTAAGTCTTGTAATTATAGAATACATTGGTATATCCTTATCTACAGTTAATCCAAGTTTCTTTTGTAAATAAGTTTTATTATCTTCTTTACCTTTTAAATAATTTGCATGATATATTTGATTAATTCTTTTATCAGTTTTTGGATTATTTAACTCATAGTCAATTCCGTTAAGTATCCCTTCAGATTTATACCTTACCCTATATAAAAGACCATCAAGTCCTTCTCCGAAATATTCACTTTGAATTTCTTTAAGATATGTTGGACTAACTGTTGTAACCTTATCAGCGTAATTAATCCCACCTTTTAAAAAGTTAGCATTCCCATGAAACTCAAAACCTTCATCATCTAATAAATCATAGCTTAATCCAAATACTTCTCCAAGTATATGATATGGAAAAACCCCTTGGAATTTTAAATTATGTATAGTAAGTACAGTTTTTATATCATCAAACTTTTTATTATCATATTTTTCTTTAAGTAAAACAGGAATAGTTGCTGTATGCCAGTCATTACAATGTATTACATCAGGAATAAAATTTATTTTTTCTATAGCTTTAATTACAGCCTGAGAAAAATATGCAAATCTCTCGCCATCATCATGATATCCATAAGGTGATTCTCTAAAGAAATAATACATGTTGTCAATAAAGTAATAATCTATATCTTCATAGTTAAGGTGTTTTATTCCTAGATACTGCTCTCTCCACCCAACATTTACTGAAAGACTTGCAACATTTGTCATTTCATTTCTATATTTCTCATCTATAGTTCCATAATTAGGCATTATAACCCTTATATCTACACCTTCTTTTTTAAGAGCTTTAGGTAATGCATGACTCACATCTGCAAGACCACCTGTTTTTAAAAAAGGATAGCATTCTGATGTAACAAACAATATTTTCATATAATCCTCCTATAGAATAGTATTCTTTTTGATAACTAAAGGATTCTCTTTATCTCCTTTAAGGCTTGTTCCTTTTGTAATAACAACTTTTTTATCTGTTATTACATTTTCAAGTGTTACATTTTCTCTTATATCTCCACTTTGCATAATTATTGAATCTTTTATTATGCTACCTTTAGCAACATTTACGCTTCTAAATAAAATCGAATTAATAACTTCTCCCTCAATATTACATCCATTTGCGATTAAAGAATTTTCCACTTTTGAACTTTCACTATAATATGTTGGAACTTCATCTTTTACTTTTGTTCTGACTTTGTTTTTTCCAAAGAAAACTTCTCTTAAAACTTGCTCATCTAACATATCCATATTAGCATTATAATAGCTTTTTATTGAATTAATATTTTTTAAAAATCCTTTATATTCATATCCGATAACCTTATTATCTTTAACGGCGCTTTTAAAAACATCTGCTAAAAATATATTTTCCCCGGATGATATTGAATCTGTTATTAAGTCAATTAATAAATCTTTTTTAATTATATACATATTCATTGATATATTATTACTTTCATTGCTTTTTATAGATTCTTTTATGTTTCTCCCAATATTTAATACTCTTTTATTTTCATCTATATGTAATATATCAGATCTTTTGAATCCTGAGTCACTACTATCTACAGTTTTATAAATTATAGATATATCAGCTTCATTTTTTATATGATTTTCCAGGGCATCTTTATAGTCCACTGAAGAAACCATAGAAGTTCCTGTAACAACAGCATATTCTCCTTTAGCTTTTAATAAATAATCCAAATTATCATAATAATTATTTAAATCTCCTCTTTGATTGTTATTACTACGACTAGAAGTATTTTTTAAAAACCAAAATATACCACCATTTTTTCTATCTAAATTCCATACTTTACCACTGGTTATGTGATCCATCAAAGATCTACTTCTGTCATCTAAAAACATTCCCACGGTACTTATACCCGCATTTACAAGATTTGATAGAGTAAAATCAATTAATCTATATCTACCTAAAAATGGAATAGAAGCAATAGGCCTATTATATGTAAGTTGCCTTATATAATAATCATTTTCACTTAAGTTTATAACACCAAATAATTTACTATTTATCATTTTGTGCCTCCTTAACAGTTTCATATTCGCCAACCACAGCAATTTCAACACCATCTCCAATTATAGCGTTATCTTCAACGACTGCGTTTGAACCTATCATAGCTTTCTTTATAATTACATTTTTTCCTATTGTTGCATCTTCCATTATAATTGAATCCTCTACAATAGAGTCTTCTCCAATATATACTCTTGGTGATAATACTGAATTTCTAACTTTTCCATAAACAATACATCCTTCAACAATTAGTGAGTTTTTAACATCTGCTGTTTTTGACAAAAGCTGTGGAGGCATAGAAGGATTTTTTGTATATATTCTCCAAGATTTATCTTTAATATTAAGCGTAGACTCTTGATCTAAAAGATCCATATTAGCTTCCCAAAGTGAATCTAAAGTTCCAACATCTTTCCAGTATCCTTTGAAAGGATAAGCATATACTTGCTCATTTGAATTCAAAAATTTAGGGATAACATGTTTTCCAAAGTCATCCATATTTTCTCCAGCATTTATTCCATCATTCATATATTCTTTTAATTTTTTCCAATTAAAAATATATATACCCATAGAAGCCAAATTTGATATTGGTTTTTCTGGTTTTTCTTGAAACTCTTCTATTTTCAAGTTTTCATCTGTATTCATTATTCCAAATCTGCTTGCTTCTTCCCATGGAACTTCAATAACTGCTATTGTTAGAGAAGCATCTTTTTCTTTATGGAATTTAAGCATTTTATCATAATCCATTTTATAAATATGATCTCCTGATAATATTAATACATTTTCAGGATCATAAGTCTCTATATATGAGAAGTGCTGATATATAGCATTTGCAGTTCCCCTAAACCATTTTTCTTCTGTAGCACTTGCATATGGTTGGAGTATACTTAAGCCTCCAAATGCCCTATCCATATCCCATGGTGCACCTATGCCCATGTGTTCATTTAAAATTAAAGGTTGATACTGAGTTAAAACTCCAACAGTGTTAATATCGGAATTAGCACAATTCGAGAGAACAAAATCTATTATTCTATACTTTCCACCAAAAGGTACAGCTGGCTTTGCTATATTTTTAGTAAATTTTCCAAGCCTCGTACCCTGTCCACCTGCTAATATCATAGCAATCATTTCTTTTCCCATAATACTCCTCCTACTTTTTTAGTTTTAAATATTCTAATAGACAAAGACTCTACATCTACTAAAATATAATTATCATTATTATCTTTATTAATTTCTGACTTATATGTTTTTGCATTGAATTTTTTATCGCTAGTATTAAAGACTTCTTCATAAATACCTTTTTTATCTACTTTAATATATAATTCATTTTTATCAAAAAAACCAAAATTAGCGGCTATAAATAAATTATCTTTTTGCGTTTTTCCTTTTCTAATAAAAGTAATTATACTTTCTGCGTTATTATCGCCATCAAGTATTTCTATTCCATCGTAACTATGATCGTTCTCAAACAAAGCTTTTTCTTCTAAATAAAAATTGTTAAGCATTTTTATAAAATCTTGATGTTCTTTATGAGCCTTATATTCAAGTCCTACCCATTCAAGCTCTTCATCAAATCTCCATTCAAACCACTGGGCAATTTCATTCCCCATAAAATTAATTTTTTTACCTGGATGGCAGATCATATATGTCATTAAAAGCCTAAGACCTTTAAATTTTTCATATTCATTACCTGGCATTTTATTTAAAAGAGATTTTTTTCCATGAACTACTTCATCATGAGAAAATGGTAAAATAAATTTCTCTGTAAAAACATACATAAATGAAAATGTTAGTAAATTATGATTTCTCTTTCTTTCTTCTGAACCCATCTCTATATATTTTAATATATCATTCATCCAACCCATATTCCATTTAAAATCAAAACCAAGGCCTCCATCTTTCGTAGCTCCTGTTACCATAGGAAAAGATGTGCTTTCTTCTGCCATTATTATTTTATTTTTTGTTTCTTTTTTTATAACATCATTCATTTTTTGTATAAAATCTATAGCCTCAAGGTTCGTATTTCCTCCATGAATATTTGGAGTCCATGGACCATCATCATAATCTAAATATATCATTGATGAGACTGCATCTACTCGTAGTCCATCAACGTGAAATTTTTCAAGCCAATAAATTGCATTTGATATTAGAAAACTATGAACTTGTGATTTTCCAAAATCGAAATGCATTGTGCCCCATCTTATATTTTCAGCTTTATTAGGATCTTCATACTCAAATGTTGGAGTTCCATCAAAGCTTATTAGTCCATGACTATCTTTACAGAAATGAGCCGGAACCCAATCAAGCAGAACTCCGATATCGTTTTCATGGCATTTATTAATAAAATGCATCAAATCTTTCGGACTTCCAAATCTAGAGTTGATACTAAAATAACCTATTATTTGATAGCCCCATGATGCATCTAAAGGATGTTCCATAACAGGCATAAGCTCTATATGTGTATATCCCATTTCTTTGACATATGGAATTAAAGTGTCTACTAGATCCTTATATGAATAAAATCTATTATCAACATGCTTTTTCCAAGAACCTAAGTGAACTTCATATATATTCATTGGAGAATTTGTAAAATCTTTATTTTTTTGTTTTTCAATCCATTTTTTATCTGTCCAATTGAAACCCTCAATATCTTTTACTACTGAAGCTGTATTTGGTCTTTCTTCTGAAGAAAATGCAAAAGGATCTGATTTTAATCTTTCAATTCCATTTTGATCCACGATTTTGTATTTATACAATTCATTTTCCCCGATACCTGGTATAAATGCAGTCCAAATTCCAGTTTTACCATCTGTGTGCATTTCATAACCTTGCCAATTATTAAATACCCCACTTACAAAAACCTTTTTTGCCCTAGGTGCCCAAACTGTAAACTGAGTTCCTAATTCACCATTTTCTTTTTTTAAATGTGCACCTAGAAATTCATAGCTTCTAAAATGTTTTCCAGTGTTAAATAAGTATTTATTGAAATCACTAACTAAACTGCGATCATCCCTGCTCATATGTCCTCCTCTAACTCTATATAAAATAAATTTTATATACAATATACTTATCTTAATAATACCATATATAAGGTATTATTTGGAATATAAATACAACTGATATATAAAAATGAGTTTGAACTCAAATAGTTCAAACTCATTTTATATGTCATATTCTTTAATATTTAATTTATCAAATAATAAACTTATATCATCTGGAATATTAGCATTTAACACCATATTTTCTCTAGTCATAGGATGGGTAAATTTTATAGTTCTAGCATGGAGAACTTGCCTTTCTATAAACTTTTCATTTCCACCGTACAATGAATCTCCAACAATCGGATATCCTAAATGACTCAAATGAACTCTTATTTGATGAGTCCTACCTGTTATAAGGCCAAGTTTTAATATTGAATAGCCATTAATATATTTAACCGAAAAAACCTCTGTTTTACTTTCTTGGCCTAAATTATTAATAACCCTTTTGTATTTTTCAATAGGGTCTCTATAAATAGGAAAGTCAATTATTTTTATATCTTTTGGAAATTTTCCTTCAACAACAGCTATATACTCTCTTTTTATCGTGTTTTTTTCAAGTTCTTTTGCAAAATAGGAATGTACATATTGATTTTTCGCAAGAAGAACAGTTCCTGAAGTATCCATATCAAGTCTTGAAACTAACCTTACTATAGTATTTTCATTATTATACCTATAGTGATTTATAATAGCGTTCGATAAAGTATGATGTTTACTATTTTTAGTTGGATGAACTACCATGTCTGCTTCTTTATTTACGACAAGAATAGATGTATCCTCATATACAACATCGATTTCCCTTTCCCAGGGCTCTATATTTTGAGTTTCTTCTTCTTTTAAATCTATAGTTAAAGAATCCTTTTCTTTTATTCTATAATTAAGTTTTCTTGTCTTTCCATTTATATAAATCCTTCTATCCTCTGCTGCTCTCCTTGTAAATCTAGATGATAAGTCAAGTTCTTCCTTAAGATATTTAGATAGCTTCATTCCTTTAAACTCTGCATTTATATCTTTTTTTATATAATTCATACTAAAGCCTCTCTCTCTAGTCTATTATAGAAATTTCTAGCTTTTACTGTATCTAAGTGTATATCTTTATTAGATTTAATTAAAAACTCAATGCTCTTATTTAAAGCACTTAGCATACCTTTTTCTAATGAAATCTTACAATCTTCTCTTATAAGGTCAATACCAGGAAAACTTCTTTTCTCTTCAATAACATCAGCCAAATAAAGACCCATTTCTAAATTACTCATATTAGGTCTTCCTGTTGTATGGTATCTAATTGAATTATATACATCTTTATTCTTATAACCTATATCTTTATATAAAAATAATGCAGCAGCTATTCCATGTAGGTTTATTTTTATATCTACTTCATATTGAGGTAAAATTTCATATCTACTAATATAGGAGATTAAAAAATCTATAGGTTTTTCTTTAAAGCTATCATGAAAAAGTGCAGCACACTGTGCATCTTTAATATTGATATCATAAATTTCTGACATGTTTTTCATTTCTTCTAAAACTCTTATAGAATGAGCAAGTCTTTCTTCACTTATATTTCTTTTTAAATAATTTATTATACTTTTATAATTTAAATTTTCCCTACTTAACATTTGATCTTATCCTTTGTATAGTTCATTATCTATTATATATCTATTAACGGGCTCTGGTACAAGAAAACTAATATTTTTCTCGTTTTTAACTCTTTTTCTAATATCCTTAGAAGATATTTCGAGAGTTAATGAGTCTAATATAATCTCTTTTTTACCAAAACTCTTTATAAATTCATGTGCTTTTTTTCGTTTATCATCATTATAAAATTTTCTTTCAAAAATAACTAAAGTAACACAGTCTAATATTGTTTCTGGTCTTTTCCATGTACTAAACTCTACATAAGAATCTTCACCTATTAAAAAATATAACTCATCATCTGGGTATATTTCTCTAAAATGTTGAACCGTTTCATATGTGTAACTAATTTCTTTTTTTTCTATTTCATAGCATGATAAGTAAAACTTATCATTATCATTAATAACAAGTTTTATCATATCAATTGAATCTTTAAAATTTCTATCTTTAGATAATTTATGAGGTGGTATATAATTCGGAAGAAAATATACCTTATCTAAATTAAGTCTATCAATAGATTCATAGGCCATATACATATGTCCATTATGAACCGGATTAAAGGTACCACCAAGAATTCCTATTTTCATTTGTTTTCTAGTTCAATTTTTTTGTTGTCTTTACTTTCTCTATAAATAATAAATTTAGACCCAATAACTTGAACCCCTTCACTAGCTGTAGCAGCCATTAAATCTCTTTGTACTTCTTTTGGATCTAGTCCACTGTTCTCAAGAACTTTAATCTTAATTAATTCTCTCTTTTCTAAAGCTTCATCAACTTGTTTTATAAACGATGCTTCAATCCCATTTTTTCCTACTTGAAAAATAGGATCTATTTTATTTCCAAGGCCTCTTAAATAGGCTCTTTGTTTTGCAGTTATCATTATTTCCTCCTATGAGTAAAACTCAAATTCAAAATCATTCATTGTAATTATATCTCCATCACTTATTCCCATCTCTCTAAGATCATCTATAACACCCTTGTTTTTTAAAACTTGGTGGAAGTATCTTAAGTGGTTAGGATTATTTATATCTACTGAGCTCAAAAGCCTATCTACAAAGCTTCCTACAATATCATAAACTCCATTACCTTTGTTATGGATTTCATAAGTAAATCTTTTTTCATCTGGAATGTACATTTCATCCAAATCGTATTTTATTTCAGTTACTGGTATAGATTGAAGTTTATCTGCTGTTTTTTTGATTAAATTTTCTATACCTTCTTCTGTCGCAGCTGATATCTCAAAAACATCATTATAACCAAGAGATTTTATCTCATCAATATACTTATCAATTTTTTCTTTTTCATATAATAAGTCAGTTTTATTAAGAGCGACTATCTGAGGTCTATCTACAAGGTCTATACTATAACTTTTAAGTTCTTCATTAATTAGTTTGAAATCTTCTATTGGATCTCTACCTTCAATTCCTGATACATCAACAACATGGATTAAAACTCTCGTTCTTTCAATATGCCTTAAAAATCCGATCCCAAGACCAATACCTTCAGATGCACCTTCTATAATACCTGGTATATCCGCTATAACGAAAGGCTCAATACCCTTCAGTGATACAACCCCCAGGTTTGGTTCTAATGTTGTAAAATGATAGTTTGCTATTTTAGGTGTAGCTTTTGTAACTTTGGATAAGAGTGTTGACTTACCCACATTTGGAAATCCAATTAATCCAACATCTGCTAAAACCTTAAGTTCTAAGGATATAACAATCTCCTCACCAGGCATTCCAGGCTCTGCAAAATCTGGAGCTTGTCTTGTTGATGTTGCAAATTTAGCATTTCCTTTGCCACCTTTTCCACCTTTAAGTATTACTTCTTTATCATTTTCATCTGACAAATCAAATATTACTTTACCAGTTTCTTTCTCTTTTATAACAGTACCTAAAGGAACTTTGATTGTTAAATCTTTCCCATCTTTTCCGTATTGTTTTTTACCAGCACCATTTTCTCCATCTTCCGCTTCATATTTTTTCTTATATTTAAAATCTAAGAGAGTAGTCATGTTGTGATCTACTTCAAAAATAACACTTCCACCAGCTCCGCCATCTCCTCCGTCTGGTCCGCCTCTATCTACATATTTTTCTCTTCTAAATGATATAGACCCATCGCCACCATCTCCACTTTTCAAATATATATCCGCAATATCGATAAATAAATTCATATAACTCACCTTCCTTTATTCATTTTTCTTTTAAAAAAATAAGACCTGCAAGGCAGGTCTTACATAATATCTAGCTAATTGCTTCCAGTTCAACTGGGTAAACACTTGCTTTTTTTCTATCTCTACCTAGTCGTTCAAATCTTACAACTCCATCAATTTTGGCATATAAAGTATCATCTTTACCTCTTCCTACGTTGAAGCCTGGATGAATCCTTGTACCTCTTTGTCTGGTTATTATATTTCCTGCCAGTACTTGTTGTCCGTCGCTTGATTTTACTCCAAGTCTTTTAGAATGAGAATCTCTTCCATTTCGTGAGCTTCCTACACCTTTTTTTGATGCAAAAAACTGAAGATCTAATATAAGCATGGTGCTACACCTCCTCCTGTGTAATTTTAATAAATTCATTATAGTTTTTCTCTATAGCTTTTATACCTAGTAAAAATGTTTTTAACATATCTTGTGCACTTTCTATAATTTTTATATCATTATCTAAAATGCTTACGAACATATATCCACCATCTTCACTTATTTTTAATTTATTTGGTATTTTCATAACTTCATTTAATCCATTATATATCATCATAGACTGAGCAGTAACTGCTGAGCATACAATATCTTTACCATATTCACTAAAATCAGCATGACCCTTTAGTTCAAAACCAACAATATTCTGTTTATTTTTCAAAAATTTAATTTCAATCATAATTAAGCAATAATATCTTCAACTAAGATTTGTGTAAATGGCTGTCTGTGTCCTTGTTTTTTCTTGTAATTCTTTTTAGCTTTGTACTTAAATACAACAATCTTTTTAGCTTTATCTTGTTTTAATACTTTACAAACAACTTTTACTCCATCAACTAATGGAGTTCCAAATCTTAAGTCTCCTTCTTCAGGTTTAAAAGCTAGAACGTCTGTCAACTCTATAGTAGAATCAACTTCGCCATTTAGCTTTTCAACTCTTAAAATATCACCTTTTGAAACTTTGTATTGCTTACCACCTGTGTTTACAACTGCATACATGTATCAACACCTCCTCAACTAGTACTCGCCATTAAAGGTACATAAAATATCATTTTCTATGTTTATAACCTGTTATGAGCGGCCTACCTAGTATTTTACCACTTTATACACACAAAAGTAAAGCTATTTGATAAATTAACTATGCTTTTGTAAAAATAGTAGGATATCTAGGGTTTATATATTAAAAACATACTTACATAAAAACATAAATATACTAATAAATAAAGTTTATATCATAATATTCTATTTCTTCTTTTAAATTTATCTCATAAAAAAACAAATTTTCTTGATTTATTTTTTTATCTGCTATCTCCCTCTCTAAAAGATTTTTAATTTCATCTAATTCATCTTTGTAAAGAAAGTTTAAGTTTATAATGTATTTTATTTTATTTTCAGATTTTACTTGTTCAAGATTTTTCTTTATAAAGGCAGTAAGTAAGCTAACTAAATAGTTTTTTTCTAAGAGTATATTGTTATAATGAGGCTTATATGATAAAACATCATATATTTCTTCTCCTCTTTTCTCTCTTACTATTTCCATTAACGAATTTCTTGATAATGGATATGCCTCCATAGAAACATTTTCTTTGTTCATTAGATTTTTTGCTATTTTTAAAATTTCTTTTTTGTTTTTATTATACTTCATAGATAAAAAGTCTACTACTATTATACCAGATAAATTTCTAAGTTTTATTTGTCTGACTATTTCTTTTAGTGCTCTTTTATTAATATTAAAAGCAAATTCCTCTTCACTTTCAGTACTATTATTTAAATATAAAAATTCTCCACTATTCACGTCTATTACATGCATAGCTTCTGTTCTCTCAATAACTATATTTGAACCATTCTTTAGCTCAACTTTACTTCTGAGAAGATTTTGAATGATTTTCTCAAGTCCAAAGCTAAGCAGTGTATTATTTTCATTATAGGATATCTTTAAATCATAAACTTCATTAAGTTTTTCAGCTATTTTCTTTGAATTCGTATATATATTGCTTAAGCTATCATGATTTTTTCTTATAACTCTTTCAATAGATGATTTTGATTCATAAAGCTTAACAGGACCTTTAGATGTTTTTGATTTCTTTATTATTTTATCTAAAAGATTTTTTAGCATTGTAATCTCATGTTCTAAAAAACTTTTTTCTTCATTTATTGAATTCTGTCTAAATAATATTCTATAATTTGAAAGCTCCATAAAACTTCCATATTTTTTTATAAATCTTTTAGAATCCAGTTTCCTCGAATAAGCTATACCATCTCCAATAAATAAAACTACACTTTCGCCGGCTATAGATATTTTATCTGTAACTTTAAATCCTTTGTCACTATTTTCTTTATAAAGCACTTCTATTAATATTTCTTTTCCTATTATATATTTATCATAATTTCCCTTAATTTCCATAAAAGCATTTTTATCATCACCTATATCGATAAAAAGCCCATTAAACTCTGATACTTTGTTTTTAATAATTCCTACGATTATATCTCCAGGTTTAATACTATCTTCATAGTTTTCTAGATAAAGATCTTCTAAATCTCCGCTACTAGTCAATGCTATTTTAAGCATATTTCCTTTTTCTATGTATAATTCTTTCATAATATCCCCTTTGATATTTTAAAATAAAGATGTTTTCCTTTTCATGCCAACATTTAGTACCATTCCTATTGAAATAAAGGTTGTTAAAACTGAACTTCCTCCATAAGACACAAGAGGTAAGGTTATACCCGATATTGGCATAACACCCATAGTCATCCCTATATTTTGTAAAATTGAGAACAAAAATAAAGAAAATACACCTACAGCAATAGATTTCCCAAATATATCTTCTGTTTTTGATGCTATTCTAAGCATACGCACCATTAAAAAACCATATAAAACAAGAAGTATTATACCACCTATAAGTCCAAAATTCTCAGCTATTACAGCAAAAATAAAATCCGTATAATTTTCTGGTATCCTTTGAAAAAATCCTGGTGTTAGGCTACCTTTAAGCCCTCCAGATCCAATACTTATCATGCTCTTAGATAGTTGATAATCAATGCCTAGTTCTGATCCTTCATCTAAAACAAAAGATGCTAATCTATTTTTCCAATGATTTGGTGCTAAATTAGTTGTTAAAATTAGCATAAAAAATCCAACTATAGAAGCGAATCCTCCTACTATAACCTTAATTTTTAACCCAGATGCAAAATAGATTCCAAGAACAATTGAAAATGTAAGAAGAGTTATTCCAAGATCTGGCTCCAAAAGCATAAGGACCATTGGAATTGCTGCATATATAGTAACTTTAAAAAAGTTTTTCACATTATTTAAATCTCCATCTACTTTATTAAGTTCTTTAGAAATTTTAAGCATAGTGGTTAACTTTGCAAATTCCGTTGGTTGGAATTTGAAATTACCTATATTAAACCATCTTTTTGCACCTTTTGTTTCAGTTGTAAATAGAACAGCAACTAAAAGAACAATCATTATCCAGTATAAAATATCTACTATTCGATATACTTGTCTATAATCCATTAGTAAAATTATATATACAGAGATAAGAGAAACCAAGAGCCATATTAATTGTAGTTTAGGATAATATGTTCCAGCCACACTATTTGTAGCAATATATATATTATAAGTGCCATAAAGAAGGATTAGTATTGCAGTTAAAAGCATTGCAAAATCAATTTTCTTCAGTTCTTTTTTATCTATTAATAATTTTTTGAGTATTTTCATTTTAATCCTCCAACTTTATTTATAGCATTACAAAAAAGCTATATGTCTAATAACTAATATTAAACTATATAGCCTTAACATACAATAAATAAGTTTAAATTTTTAAGGTGTTTTTCTTTTTCCAATTGGAATATTAGCTACGAGTGCTGGCACTCTGCCAAACTCAGTTTCTGTTGTCGTTATGTCAAGTTCAAGATCTCCTGTTTGGTCAATTTCTACATATCTATTTAAAACTTCTATAATGTCATTTTTTATATTTTCTAAAAGTTCAGGTGATATATCACCTCTATCATGCATTAATATTAATTTTAGTCTATCTTTAGCAACATCCTTAGATTTAGGCTTTTTCTTAAAAAAGTCAAAAATACTCATAACTCCTCCTATTCACCTTTAAATAGCTTTCCTAGTCTTGTAAAAAAATTCTCTGGGACAGGAGTTAAATCTAAAAAGTCAACTTCCTCACCGATAATTCTTTTAGCAATGTTTATAAATGCTTTTCCTGCTTTGCTTTCATCATTCATAACTATAGGTTCACCTTTATTTGTTGAAACTGTAATTTCTCTATCTTCTGGAACAACTCCTAAAAGTTCAACCGATAATATATCTATTATATCTTCTACATCCAGCATTTCACCACTTTGAGTCATCTTTGGATCCAGCCTATTAATAACTACTTTGTGATCTTCAATTCCTTTTGAGTCAAGTTTTCCTATTACTCTATCAGCATCTCTAACAGATGTAACCTCTGGATTAACAATTATAATTGCTCTATCTGCAGCTGCGACAGCATTTTCAAAACCTTGCTCTATTCCTGCTGGAGAATCTAATAGAATGTAATCATAATCTTTCTTTAATTCTTTTATTAGTTCTACCATTTGATTTGTATTAATATCTTCCTTGTCTCTTGTTTGGGCTGTAGGTAACAAAAATAGCCCTGGAAGTTTTTTATCTTTTATAAGTGCTTGATTAAGTTTGCATCTTCCATCTAAATAATCCATAAGGGTATAAACTATTCTATTTTCTAGACCCATTAGAACATCCAAATTTCTAAGACCTGTATCTCCATCAATAACAACCACACTATGACCAAGTTTTGCAAGAGCAGTACCAATATTCGCAGTAGCTGTAGTTTTTCCTACACCACCTTTACCGGATGTTACAACAATTGATTCAGCCATTTAATTCTCTCCTTTATGCCTATTTATAATTATTAATACTCATACTTAACTGGTATGTAAGGCTCTACATATATACTCCCATCTTTAAGCATAGCAACCTCTGGAAATTCTATTTTACTATCCACAGGTCTTGCAAGACTTTTTGATATAGAAAGAAGTGATGGGTTTAGCTTAAGAGCTGCAACTATAGAATCTTTATTACCCGAAACTCCAGCAAAAGCTCTTCCTCTAAGTTCACCAAGAACAATAATATTTCCTTCTGCAAATATTTCTGCTCCCATATGTACATCGCCTATTATGACAACATTACCAGGATAATCTATAACCTGACCACCCCTTAATGTTTTTTTGATAAATTTCGTATTTCCTTCTTTTGTTCCATTGAAGATTTTTTTTCCTTTTTCTGCATTAATGTCTTTTTTTTCCTGTTTTTCCTGTTTTTCTTGAATTTTGTCTTCAATCAAGTCATTAAATATTATCTCCGTAAAGTCTATTTCATTTTTAAGTGGTTTTTTTAGCTGGTTTTTTTTATTATCATCTAAATTAATGGGATATGTAGTTATATAAACAGTATTTCCACTATAAAAACTTTTAAGTGGTTTTAGTTTTTCTAAAAGACCATTCAATAAATTGTCCATCGAATTAAATTCCAGTAAATTAATTATTATATTTAACCCATTTTGATTTCCTTTTATTTTTATAGCTTCTTTATCTACCATGTATACCTCCAAACATAAATTATTTAGACTAAACTTTTATTTTAGTTGATTTTTAAATACCCTTCTTAAATTATACCATAACATTTGGGTAGATTTTTTCAAAATTTAATCCTTTTTTTATAAAAAAAAGAAGTTTTAAATTAAAACTTCCATTCTCTTTTTATAAAAGGTATTCTTTTAAATTTCTCTACCATATTATAAATAATAAATGATAATATCAATGAATATAAAAATATTGGAACTATAGCATTAAAGTCACTCGAAATGCTATATATTTTATACACAGCATATACAATCAAGTATTTTATAGCTTGTCCTAAAGAGACTACTAAAATATTAATAAACTTTTTATCTCTTTTTATACTTTTACCAATTCTTACAAATATTATAAAAATTATAATATTTAGAAATATATTAAGTCCAAATCCATAAGGAGTATATATGTCCTGAAGAAAACCTGTTACTAAACCTAATATTAGTGCGTAATCATATTCATCAGATATTACATAAATAGATGCGAATATGAATAGTAAACTAGCATATGCTCCAGATATCGTGAAAAAAGGAATTAATGTTAAATCTAAAATAAATAAAATTATTGAAATTAGTACTAAAGTTATAAATCTCATCAATATTTTATATCCTCTAAATCTTTCGGAACTATAATAAAAACTTTGGTAACTTTATTTATTGTCTGGGTAGTTTCAACTATAGCCCTTTTCATTAGATTACCCTTATCTTCAGTTACTGATGTAACTTTTCCTATATATATATCAGGAGGATAAAACCTACCTAACCCTGAAGTGACAACAGTATCCCCTTCTTTTAAATCAGATTCTAGTGGAATAAAACTAATAGCTCCTCTGTTATCTTTATTCCTACTATTATAACCTTTAAATATTCCAGTATCTGAATTACTTTCTACAGATTTAACGTGTATAGATATATTTTCACTAGAAATAGTTTCAACTATAGACCAAGTTTTTGATGTTTTTACAACTTGACCAACTATCCCTTCTGGAATCATGACAACCATACCAGGCCTGATATCATCCTCTGTGCCTTTATCTACAGTATATGAAGTTATAATACCTTTTCCAGTTTGATTTATGATATTAGCACCTAAATAGTTATATTCATCTCTACGATCTTTAAACTCAAACATATCATTTAAGTCAATGTTTTCTTTTTTTATTTTCTCATAATCTCTAAGCTTACTTTCTAATTCTAAATTTGTTTCTATAAGGTTTTCATTTTCTTTTTTTACTTCATCATATCTTAAATAAAAATCAATAAAATTTTCTACCCTTTTATTAACAGAATATGTTATTTTCTGTAGAGGATTAAGGGCTGCTCCCGCCCCACTCTCTACCAAAGACTTATTATCTTTATAAACAGTTATAGAAAAAATTACAATTAGAATAGCTAAAAAGGACAAAACTATCCTAGTTAGCTTATTTCTAAATAGTTTCTTCATTTTTAATAAGAGCTTCTTGCTATTTTATCGAAGTTATCTAAAGCTTTTCCAGCTCCTAAAACAACGCAGTCTAGTGGAGATTCTGCTATTTCTACTGGTATATGAGTTTCTGAGTTTATAAGCTCCCCAAGACCTGCTAGAAGTGATCCTCCTCCAGCTAACATAACACCATTATCCATAATATCCGCCGCAAGCTCAGGTGGTGTTTTTTCTAATGTAGTTTTTATTGCCTCTACAATGTCAGAAACAGGCTCTGATAAAGCTTCTCTTATTTGTGATTCACTAACTGTAACAACCTTAGGAAGCCCAGTTACAAGATCTCTGCCCTTAACTTCCATAGTTTTGTCTTCTGTCCCTTCTATTTTGAAAGCCGATCCAACTTCTACTTTAATCATTTCTGAGGTTCTATCACCTATCATAAGATTATATTCTCTTTTGATATAGGCAACGATTGCTTGATCCATTTCATCTCCACCAACACGTAGAGATTTTGCTACAACTATTCCTCCAAGGGAAATAACTGCTACTTCAGTAGTTCCTCCCCCTATATCAACTATCATTGATCCATAAGGCTCATCTACAGGTAACCCCGCACCTATAGCAGCTGCCATAGGCTCTTCCATCAGTATTACATCTCTTGCTCCTGCTTGCTTTGTAGCCTCAAGAATAGCTCTTCTTTCAACTTCTGTTACTCCAGAAGGGAAACAAACTATTATTCTAGGTGATGTAAAAGCAGACTTGCTTGCAGTTTTTTCTATAAACTGTTTCAGCATTAATTGCGTCACATCAAAATCAGCAATAACACCATCTTTAAGTGGTCTTACCGCAACTATATTGCCTGGTGTTCTTCCTATCATTTTTTTAGCTTCAGAACCAACAGCAAGTGGCTTGTTTGTATTTGTATTAAAAGCAACAACTGAAGGCTCCCTGAGGATTACCCCTTTACCCTTTATGTAAACAAGGGTATTTGCTGTACCCAAGTCTATTCCCATATCTTTACTCATTCCAAAAAATCGCATTTATTATTTCTCCTTTCAATTTAAAGTAATTTTTTCTCTTTGAGACTTATAAAATTACCATCACCTATTATGATGTGGTCTAAAAGCTCAATACCAACAATTTTACCAACTTCTTTTATTCTATTTGTAACAGCAATATCTTGGCTGCTTGGAGTTGGATCCCCAGATGGATGGTTATGTGCAATAATTATTGAAGCTGCACTTTTTCTAATCGCTTCTTTATAAACCTCCCTTGGGTGGACTATGGAAGAATTTAAACTTCCAACAGAAGCATTATAAGTTCCTATTACAGCATTTTTAGTATTTAAAAGTATCACTTTCAAAACTTCTTGTTTCAAACTTCTAAGCTCTACCATTAAAAGATTTGCCGCATCAGCAGGTGATAAAATTTTATAATCATCACCACTTCTAAATGTTAGAAATCTTTTGGAAAGCTCTGCTACAGATAAAATTTGTGCTGCTTTTGCTTCTTTTATTCCATTTATTTTCATAAGCTCTTCTTTAGAAGATTCTAGCAGTCCGTTTAATCCTCCAAAAGAATCGATAATATTACTTGATAATTTAATTACATTAGTTTTTTTAGTTCCTGTCCTTAATATAACTGCTAAAAGCTCGCTATTAGACAAACTTTCAGGTCCATACCTAAGTAATCTTTCCTGTGGTCTTTCCATTTGTGGCATATCTTTGATTTTATCCATATTGTTTCCTCCTAGATATAACCACCATTACATGAACTTATCTAGCAAGTAATTTATAATCTTTTAATTCTATTATCACCTTATCATACTACTATATTCTTCTTAAAATAGATATAATAATAGATTAAAATTTACCTACTTTTAAGTTTATCACCTTATAAAATAATCTACAAGATGATTCCATTTATAAGCTTAATTTTTCATCACATAACTATTATACTAGAAAAATATATATTTATTATAAATATTTCAAATTAATTTAATTTTCTAGTATGTTATTATAGTTTTATATTATAAATCTAATTAATTTGTCTTAATGGAGGCGTAGAAATGGAAATATTAAAACTTAAGAACATTACTTATCAAAAAGATGAAAATCTAATTTTAGATAATCTTACATTTAGTGTAAATAAAAATGACTTCATAATGATTTCAGGACCATCAGGTAGTGGGAAAACAACCTTTTTAAAACTTATTGGTGATCTTATATCACCTACTGAGGGAAATATATATTATAAAAATCAAGACATAAATGAATTTAAACCTGAAAAATATAGAGAAAAAATATCATATATTTTTCAAACACCTCATTTATTTTCTGATAAAGTTATTGACGATTTGAAATTTCCTTTTGAAATAAAAGAAAAAAAGATAGAAATGGATAAAGTATATAAATACCTGGAATTATTTTCCCTTTCCACAAGTATACTGGATAAAAACCCAAAAAACTTATCTGGTGGAGAAAAACAAAGAATCGCACTTATAAGAACAATTCTTACAGAGCCTGAAGTTTTATTACTAGACGAAATCACTGCTTCTATCGATTCAGAAAATGCATTAATTATTGAGAATACAATAAAAAAATTAAATTCACAAGGTGTTACAATTCTTTGGGTATCACATAGCGAAGAACAAAAAAATCTTGGTAACAGAAAATTAATTATAGACAAAGGAAGGATTGATGTAGATGGATAATCTAGAAATAACAAATATTTCTCTTGTTTTTGCTTCAATACTGGTTTTTATTTCACTTTTTATATCTTATAAAGAAAAATTATCTCTTGAAAAAGAAATAATTATAGCTATTGTAAGAGCAATTATCCAGTTATCAATAATTGGATATATACTAAAATATATTTTTGAAGTAGATAACAACATTTTGACATTACTCATTTTAGTTTTTATGATAACTAATGCTTCATTAAATGCTAATAAACGTGGAGAGGGAATTAAGAATAGCTTTAAAATATCCTTTATTGCTATTTCCATAGGTAGCCTAACTACTTTATCAGTTTTACTTTTAACTAAATCTCTAAAATTTATTCCTAGCCAAATTGTCCCGGTTGGTGGAATGGTAATAAGCAATGCTATGGTTGCTATGGGCCTATCTTACAAAACAATGCTCCAATCATTTAAAGATAGATCAGCTGCTGTTGAAACTAAGCTTTCTCTAGGCGCAAGTATATATATAGCATCAAAGGATATAATAAAAGATAGTATAAAAACTGGAATGACACCTACTATTGATAGGGCAAAAACTCTAGGTATAGTTTCACTACCGGGAATGATGAGTGGATTAATCTTAGCTGGAGTAAGCCCATTATATGCTATAAAATACCAAATAATGGTTACCTTTATGTTGATGTCTACAACTTCAATTGCTGCCTTCATTAGTTGTTATTTAGCCTATAAGGGATTCTTTAATGAAAGAAAACAGCTTATCTAAATAAAAAAACTACTGACTCCAGGTTATTATATACCTAGGCTCAGTAGTTTTTTTATTATTCTTTAGGGAATCTAGCTGCTGCATTTACTTTCTCATATGAATTTAAAAGTTTTGACAAAGTATAATTATAAATAAGTTCTTCTCTAGTCGAAGTTTCTATAGATATATATTTCTCTTTATAAATATCCATTTTAAAGTATTTGGATAATTTACTGCTATTATCTTTTGTTATCTCTACAGACTCATCTGTTAAAGACAAGGTTTCTAGATATATATTTATTTTCTCTGATTCTTCTAACAATTTTTTATAATATAAATATTCTTCATTTTCACTTTTCCTTAGAATTGACATTTCTCCTTCTAAAGTATCCATTTGGCTAGAAAAAACACCTAATGTTTTATTCATAACGTCTATTCCTTCATTGGATTTAAATAAAATAACACTTGGAATTACGTCTTTTGCAATAGCTTTAAAATCTTCAAAACTATTTCTTACATTCATCATCTGATCAGGTGGAAAAATAACTATGTTTACTACAGTAGCTATCAATACTCCAAGTAGTGTATCTATTGTTCTTTGAATAGAATATAAAAGTGGAGTGTACTCTTCTGATCCAAGTAAAATTATAATAACCAGTACTATTCCAATACCTGTAGCCTTTTTTGTATCCAAATAATTTGTTATTAATATTACTACAATAACTCCAAGAGACATGGCTATTCCCTTATAAATAGGTAAGTAAGAAAAAACCAGGCCAATTACACTTCCTATTATCGTGCCAAGAACTCTATATAGCCCAACTTTTACACTAGATGTTACAGATGTATCTATGGCTATTATTGCTGCGTATATTAAACTGAATTCCAATGAATTCGGTATTATACTAGAAACATAATATGCAATTATAACTACTAGCGAAGTTTTTATTGTTCGCATACCAATGATTTTCTTATTCATTGATTTACTCCTATGTTATTATTACTTAAGTCTACTAAGCCCTTCAACTAAGAATTCATAAACGTTTTTTACAGAGCTTAGACTCATATGTTCATTTGGTGTATGGACATCGTAAAGATTGGGTCCAAGAGATATCATATCTAAATGAGGCATCTTTTCATATAAAATTCCACACTCAAGACCAGCATGAAGTGCCTCTATCTTTGCATCACTAGAGTACATTTCTTGATATGTCTTTTTAAATATTTCTCTCACTCTTGATTCACTTTTAAATTCCCATTCAGGATAAGAGGATAAAACAACACTTTCGCTATTAAATAATTTAGCAATAATGTCTAATTTTCTGATTAGATACTCTTTCCTACTTTTAACACTACTTCTAACAGCAAAATTTAATTCTAAGTGACTATCTATTTCAGTTAATACTCCAAGATTTAGAGATGTTTCAACAAGTCCTTCTATTTCTTGACTATTATTTACAACTCCATTAGGTAATACGTTAAGTATATCTATAACCTTATTTTTTGTCTCATCAGTATAAACTAAACCTGAATATTTTTCTGTTCTGTTAATTTCTACTTTTAAGTCTTTATCTTGAGGAGTAAATTCATTTTTAAGGATATTATTTAAGTCTGAAACAAATGCTAATATCTCCGGGTTTTCTTTTTCTAATAAAATATAAGCAAAAGCTTCTCTTGCTATTGCATTATTTTTAGCTCCACCTGATATTTCTACAAGTTTAAAACTAAAATCTTCTCTTAATGCATCTAAAACCCTAGCTATTATCTTTATAGCATTTCCTCGTTCTTTAATTATATCCATGCCTGAATGTCCACCAAGTAAACCTGAAACACTTAACTTATAGGTAATACCTTTGCTATTTTCTTTTTTTATATCTAAATTTATAATATTTTTAGCTCCACCAGCGCAACTTACTAGGAAGGTTCCTTCTTCTTCTGAATCTAGATTAATCAATGTTTTACCAGATAAATGGTTAGAATTAATAGAAGAAGCACCGAGCATGCCCGTTTCTTCTTCTACTGTAATTAATGCTTCTATTGGAGGATGTGATAAATCATCACTATCTAATATAGATAATATATATGCAACTGCAATTCCATTGTCTGCGCCTAAGGTTGTACCTTTTGCATATAACATATCCTCTTTTAATTCAAGTTCTAAAGGATCCTTAGAAAAATCATGAGGAACATCTGAATATTTTTCATTTACCATATCCATATGACCCTGTAATATTACAGAATCTGATTCTTCATAGCCTTTTGTACCTGGTTTTTTTATTATTATATTTAGAGTTTCATCTTGAATAACTTCTAAATTTCTATCTACAGCAAACGACTTAAGGTAATTAGATACCTCTTTTTCATTTCCTGAACCCCTAGGGATTTTTGTTAGTTCTTTAAAATAATAAATAACTTTTTTAGGTTCAAATTCTTCTAAGGTTTTCAATTATTTGTCCTCTTTATCTTTAAGTTGACTTAGTAGATCTTCAAATACGTCTCCTATTGTTACTGAATCTTCTTCGTAGTAACTGCTAGAGTCTCCTTGATAAGTATCTTCTCCATCTTTAGCTTCTTTTATAGAAAGACTAATTCTTCTTCTATTAGGTTCTATTTTAAGAATCTTAACTTCAACTTCTTCGCCTTCACTTAAAACATCTTTAGGATGATTTACGTGTGCCTTACTAATTTCAGATACGTGCACTAAACCTTCAAGGCCATTAGGTATTTGTACTATTGCACCAATATCTAAAATTTTCTTAACTTTACCAGTTAAAATTGCCCCTACTTTTGTATCATCTAGATTGTTCCAAGGATCATTCTTTTTATCTTTAAGAGATAATGAAATTCTTTCTGATTCTTTGTCTATATCTAGAACATGTACTGTTACTTTATCACCCTTTTTAAGAATATCTTCTGGATGATTAATTCTTTTATATGATAAATCTTTTATATGCGCAAGCCCTGTAGCTCCGCCAAGATCTATAAAAGCACCATAATTTGTCAAGTTAGAAACTACACCCTCAACAGAATCTCCAGCTTTTAAAGTTTCAAATAGTTTTTCTCTATCTATTTTAGATTCATTTAATAAATGCTCTTTTCTAGAAAATATTAGTCTGTTTTCTTCTTCAGAAAACTCAATTATTATAGCTTTTAAAGTTTTACCTTCAAATTGCTTAAAATCTTCTATAAAAGTGTTTGAAACAAGTGATGCAGGCATAAATCCTCTTAGTCCATTAAAAGTTACTCTAAGTCCACCCTTAACTGCATTGTTTACTTTAACTTCAATAGGTTCTTTTGTTTCTATAACTTCTAAAACTCTTTCTTTAGCTTTTAAACCATCTGCCTTAAGTTTAGATAATTTAACTTCATCCTCACCGTTTCCAGCATCTAAAACCATAACATTTATAACATCACCTACTGTGAATGTTTCTGTTAAATCTTCATTTGAATCGTGTGTTAAATTTTTCTTTTTAACAACTCCATCTGAAGAATGATTTATATCAACTACAATCTCATCAGCATCTACTTTTAAGATTTTACCTTCAATTATGTCGCCTTCATTTAGTTTGTCTATTGATATTTCCTCCATTGCTTCTTCCATAGACATCTCTTCTTCAACTTCAGTTTCTGAAGATACCTCTACTTCCTCAGCTTCAACTTCTTCTGTCTCTACTGCTCCTGTCTCTACTTCTTCTACTTCTTCTGTCACTACTTCCTCTGTTTCTACTTCTTCTTCTGAAACATTTGTTTCAACATCTTTGTTCTTATTTTCTTCCATAATAATATACTAGGCTTCTTTCAGCCCTTTCCCCTTTCTAATTATCTCATCTATAATGTACTTAATATTCATTATACTTTTTAATCTTATCATAAAAAAGCTAAAGTTTCTTTAGCTTTTCAAAATATTAATAATTTAACTGTTATTTCTCCTTAGAAATGAGCTTATAACAATAATCTATTATATCACTTCTTTTGATAATTCCAATAAATATTCCTTCATCATCAACAACAGGTACAAAATTTTGTCCAATGGCTAGTGTTATTATACTATTTATATCTGAATTTATACTAATGACCTTATGCAGTCTTCTTCTTTTAATATCTTTTATCAAAATTTTATTTGTATTTTCAAAAGATAATCCTTCTGTATTTTTCATTTTCCAAAGGAGATCTCCTTCAGTCAATGTTCCGATATATCTTCCTTTGTTATCTATTATAGGTATTGCCGTATATCCGTGGTGCTCCATACGCTCTAAAACTTGTCTCATGGTAGCATTATCTGTCTCATACACAAGTTCTGATTTTGGTGTTAAAAAAAACGCTATATTCATATTTCAATTACCTCTTTTACCCAATAATTATAATCATAATAATTTACCTCTATAATTAGTCTATCATATTTTATTAGAAGTGTTTAATTTATATATATTATATTTCCTTTTTTTTCAAGTAAGTCTATTTCTCTATCATGACACGTGAAAATTATAAATTGATATTCATCTTTTTTCGAATAAAGTAAATCTAAAGTATTTTTAACTCTTTGTTTATCATAGTGAACAAAAGGTTCATCTAAAACAAACACTACTTTCTCACCTTTAAATATAATATCAGACATGGCTATTCTAAGAGACAAGTAGAGCTGATCTAAGGATCCTTTAGACAAATAAGTTTCCTCAAGAATTTTACCATTTTCTAAATATTTCATATCAAAGATTTCACTAACTTTGATAGATCTTTCTATACCTGTAATATAATTATAATTATATGAAACTTTATTATTTAACTCTGTAATAAAATTATCACTTAACTTTTCGTGAGACTCGGTTAAAATATCTTTTGTAAGTTCCAATGTTTCAAGGTATTTCAAAAGCTTTTTTTCTTCTTCTTTAAGTAAAATGATTTCTTCTTCAATAGACAAGGAACTTCTTATGTCAATTCTAGATAACTTATTCTCTAACTCTTTAATTTCTTCTGAGAGATTAACTTCAAAGTCTCTAAGTTCAGTATCTTTATTTTCCAACTCATTTGTATTGTATTTTTCAATTAAACCCAGTTTTTTTATCTTATCAATTTCCTTTTGTATATCTTTTTTATCCCTATCTCCTATTAAAGATTCTATAGAGTAATTTAATGCTTTTTCTTTTACTCTAATATCATCAATTCTTAGTAAATGAAGTTCATACTTATCAAGATAAGAAAGGTAGTTCTCATTTTCTTCTGTGAACCCAATTTCTTTTAAATATGGAATAAAGGAATCTTTCTTTACTTTTATTAATTCGCTTATACTGATTATTTCATTTTCCTTTGATTCTATACTAATTTTTTCCTTATTTATTTTTTCATTTAAATTTATATATTTATTTTCCTTTTCAATAAGATTCTCTATTGTTTTTGTATTTGTTTTTAAAAATATGTTTTCTTTATATGTAGTAATCTTTTCTAACTTATTCTTTATTTTATCTTTTTCTTTTACATTTGTTATATTATCTATAGCTTTTTTAGATTTATAAATTTCTCTATAATCTACACCAATATCATCCGCAAGTTCAATAATCTTTTTTTCATAAATATCACTTTTTTTTAAGTTATAGTCTTTATAAAGATTATTTATTTTTACAGATATTAAATAATTTAAAATTAAATATATTGCTATAAATAGATAGCTTGAAATATTATTTCCTTTAAAAGGACTTATAAAAAAAATAATTATTCCAATCACACTTAGCCCTAGAAATAAATATTTAGTTATATTGTTTTTCAAAGCGAGTAATGATTTTTCATACTTTCCAAGGATTTTTTTTATTTCTTTTTTTTCGCTAAATATTTTTTCATCTATAGTATAAGTATTATCATATTCCCTAAGCTTTTCTTTTAGTAAAGCTATTTCTCCCTCAAAAGATATTATTTTATAAATATCTTCTTTGGATACTTCTTTAAACCCAATAAAGTCTTCCTTATCAATATGCAGTTTTTCTAAATACCTTTTAGACTCTAGGATAGAATCTTTAGATTTATTTAGTTTTTCATTTAATTCTAAAAGTTCTTTTTCCGTTTTTCTAAGTTTATTAAACTCATCGCGACTAATTAATTTTATGCCATCAAACCTTTCATTTTTAAGTTTGGTCAGCTCTTCTATTTGCTGGCTTAGTCTAATAAATTCATCTTCTATATTGTGTAGATATAATTTCTCTTTTAAATCTTTAATATCTTTTTGCTTTTCTCTGTTAAGCTTAAGATCTAAATTTAACGTTTCAAGTTTATCTATATATATATTTTGCAGTTTTTCCATTTCTTTAGATTTATTATATTCTATATGCAGCTCATTTGATTTTATATAAATATCATCCAGGAGCCCATTTTTTCTAGCACCTTTTATATTTTTAATTTCATTATCTATTTTATTAATAGCTTTAGTAAAAGATACTTCCTCATCTCCTGTTTCAACTAAATTTGTAAGCCTGCTTATTAGGCCCTCATCTTTCTCATCATATATTTTAGTGTTTTCCTGACTAACAAAAAGAGTTTTTATAAAACCCTTGTAATCTAAATCAAATATTTCCCTTCCAATGTTATCAGGATAAGGTGCCTGGGAAAAGTTTTCTTTGTAAAAACTTCTGAAAACATCGTCTTTTCTTGTTTTTCCAATTTTTCTCTCTATTATAATATCATTTTTATTATGGTTAATTAGCATTGTGCCGAAAGTGAAATTATCGTTATATGGAATGTATTTAGTTCTAGTATTATCTATATTATATTTTTTTGAACCTACTGGACCATATAAGGTCGTAAAAATAAAGTTTTCTATGGTTGATTTTCCAGATTCATTTTGTCCGTGAACAATATTTATATTTTCTTCAAAATCTATGCTAAGATTTTTTATTTTACCAAACTTTTCTATATTAACATTTTTTATTATCATAGGATTTCACCCTGGCTTAAAAGTCTAAGACCAATTTTTTTTGCCTCTTTAAGCATTTCTTTATCATCAAAACTAGCTTCTTTCTCCTTTATTGTTTTAAGAAATATTCCCTGTAGGCTTCTATCTGATATTTTATCTTTTCTTTCTTTTATATAAGTAAAATCTTTAACATCAAAATCATAAAACTCATCTTTCAAATAATTTTTTATCGAGTTAATATCTACTATAACGTGTTCTAAAATAGATCCCTTTAAATTAAATCTGTAAATATTTTCTTTATCTAAGCTCATATCATCGATTATTTTTATTATTTCAAAAGATGTTTGCGTATTTGATATATCTACATCTATTTCAAGGTAGGATCTTTTATTAGTTTTTATAAAGTTTAAATCAACTAGCCCCTTATAAATATCACCATATATTATACCCTTGTCCCTTAGCTCATCATATCCCCTTGGCTCAGGTATTCCTGCATAGGCATAGTAAGTTCCCTCTTCCATTTTAATCCCGCTATAGTTGTGTCTGTGACCTATTGCTATGTAGTCTAAATCACTATTTGCAATTGATTCTAAACTAATTGGATGGTATGAGTTTTCCCCACTATTTATTTCACCGTGAGTTACTAATATATTTATCGAGTTTTTATTTTCTATATTTATTAGATTAAATAAATCTTTCTCTTCATAGTAATCTCTAAAACCAATTCCATGAACATAAACATCTAATTTTTCTAAATATATTTTTTCATATCCGTTAAAAATGTGAGTGTTTTCTGGAAACTTAAAAGAATCATAAATACTTCCTACTGTATAAGGATCGTGATTTCCTGGAGAGATAAATATATTTCCTGTAAATTTACCTAAAATATTAGTAAAGCTCATTATTGTATTTCTGGTAACTCTTTTTGAATCAAAAATATCTCCAGTAAGTAAAAGTAAATCTACCTCTTTTTTATTTCCTATATTTACTATATTAGAAACCGCTTCTAAAAGTTCTACTTTTCTTCTTCTTCTAAAATTATTATTGTGCAAAATAAGTGGACTATCTAAATGAAAATCTCCAGACTGTAATATTTTGACTTTTTTCATAAACAAATCACCCCGAACTCAAGTTCTATTTCTAATATTATAACATACACCAGTGCTAAATTTACCATCTCTAACATTTGTAAATGATTATTTAGCAAATTTTTGTTCAAAAATATGATTTTATATTAAATAATCTTAATTCTACAGACTATTTCATTGTTGTCTATATTTATATTCCTAAACAATGTATAATAAAGCTTAATATTAACAGAAATTTAGAAGAAAGGATGTAAAAATGAGATTAGCAATTATAGATATAGGTTCTAATTCTATGAGACTAGTTATTTATGAAATAATAAATAAAAGTTATAAAATAATTGGCCAGCTTAAACATTCTGTCAGACTTGGCGAAGATATGAAGCAAGGAATGCTTAAGAAAAATAAAATTTTATATAGCCTTGATGTAATAAAAGATTTCAATAGGTATTTAAAATCAAAAAACGTAGATACTATAGTTCCTATTGCTACAGAAGCCATAAGAAAAGCAAAAAATAAAGATGATTTTCTTATTCCGGCTGAAAAAATACTTGATAAAAAAATTAAAATTCTAGAAGGCCAAGAAGAAGCTTACTATGATTATTTTGCTGTTATAAATACCATAGATTTATCAGATTTTCTTATGATTGATATTGGTGGAAGTAGTACTGAAATAGGACTTGTAAAAAATAAAACTTTAGTAGAATCCATCTCCCTTGCTTTTGGAAGTATAACTTTAACAGAAAAATTTGACTTAAAGAATAATCCTGAAAATAGTAAACCTATGGATAGTTATTTAAAGAAAATATATACTAATATCCCATGGATTGATAAGGCCTATAAGCTTCCTATTGTTGGTATTGGCGGCTCTGTTAGAACACTCTCTAAAATCGATCGATATAGAAAAGATCAGGCAACTCTTATTGCTCATAATTATAGTTTAAATAAACATGATGTTAAAGTTGTAGATTCCATGGTTAAATCTTATCTTAAAGGTTCTAAAAAAAGAATTTATGGACTACACAGAGATAGGGAAGATATTTTCGTTGGTTCTTTAGCTGCAATAACAGTTCTTATGAAGCAGCTTAACAACTTTAAAATTTTTGTTTCGAACTGTGGAGTTAGGGAAGGAATACTTTTTGAAGAAATGTTTGGCGATAAAATTGTAGAGGATGTTTTAGAATTTTCCTTGAATAACATTATAAATCTTCACATGTACAAAGACTATGAGGGTAAGGATCTTTTTAAAATAGTGGAACCTCTATATAATAATCTTAGTAATGTTTTTCCCATTCTCCAAGGTAACTGGAAAGTTTTAAAAAGCGCAAGCTATCTTTTTGATTTAGGAACAAGTATCAATTATTTCCAAAGAGATAGGAACACATTTTATAGCATACTGAACTCTCCGATTAATGGACTTAGCCAAAAGCAGATACTTATGGCAGCATCAACAGCATCAGTTTTTTCAGCCCATGATATTTTAAAAGAGTTTTTCAACAAAAAAATGCTTGGAAGAAAAGATTTAAAAGTTATTGAGATGCTTGGTATATTGCTAAAACTTGGGGAAGCAATAAACCTAGGCGTATCAGGAGAAACCTTTGTAAGAAAAATCGATATTGTTGATACTAACATAAATATTTATTGCAAGACAAAACATAACCCAAATTTTAAATTAAAGGAAATAAATAATTATAAAAGTAGATTTAGATACCTATATAAACTAAATTTAAATGTTATATTTTAAGTTAATGGAGTGATTGGATGGAAATTATAGAAAAAAGGTTTAATGATCTTGATGTAGAGGAATTATATGAATTATTAAAATTAAGAGAAGAAGTTTTTGTTATCGAACAAAAATGCTCTTGCGTTGATTTAGATGGATTTGATTTAATGGCAAATCATATTTTTATAAAAAAAGATAGTAAAATAATATCTTATGCTAGACTTTTCGATAAAAATACTAGATACAAATATGCTAGCATAGGAAGAATGTGTACTTCTAGGGAATATAGAAAAAAAGGTCTAGGTAAAATTTTAATGGAAGAATCTATTAAAAGTCTTAAATTAAGAGCTAATGATAAAGTAATTATTTCATCACAATCTCATGCTGAAGGCTTTTATAATAAACTTGGTTTTAAGAGAACAGACAAAGAGCCTTATATGGAAGAAAATATTCCCCACGTTGAAATGATTTTAAAATTGGAGAAGATGTTAAAATGAAAGAAAAAAGCTATAAACTTGTAAAAAGCGATAAACCAAAAAGAGAAAGACAGTCCTGGGATGATTATTTTACTAATATTGCACTTTTACTTGCTAAGCGCTCTACATGCGATAGGGCTAATGTAGGTGCCGTAATTGTAAACAAAGATAATAGAATAGTAGCTACAGGATATAATGGTAGTGTAGGCAGCAAAACGCCTCAGTGTGATGATATAGGCCATGTCATGAGAGATAATCACTGCATCGCAACTCTTCATGCTGAAATCAACTGTATAGCTTATTGTGCTAGAGAAGGAATACCTCTGAAGAACACCAAAATATATGTGACTCATTTTCCTTGCCTTAATTGCACAAAAGCCCTTATCCAATCTGGAATAAAAGAAATTAATTATGTAAATGATTATAATATAGATGATTACGCTCTAGAATTAATAAAACTAAATGATATAAAGATAAATAAAGTAAAGATAAAAAGCAAATTGGTGTAATTATAGCAAACAAAAAAGATACTATATTAAATTGTATATACAATTTAATATAGTATCTTTTATTATTTTATTCTATCCTATTTACTTTTATCTAGTTTACTAGAGTTAAATATTTTAGTAAACTCTTCTACCTCTGATAAAGTTATGATATCTCATTGAAGTTACTTCAACAGATTTACCAGGTCTTGGAGAATGTACCATTGTTCCTCCACCTATATATATTCCAACGTGACTTACTGAACCATGTCCAAAGAATACTAAATCTCCAGCTTGTAAATTGTTATAAGATACATTTGTACCTACTGATGATTGTGCTCTTGAAGTTCTTGGAAGTGACACACCAAAGTTTCTATAAACATGACTTGTAAATCCAGAACAATCAAAACCTGATGGTGATGATCCGCCCCATTTATAAGGAGTTCCTAAGAATTTATAAGCATAGTTTACAATAGCGCTTCCTGATGCAGATGGTTTACTAGTAGCTGGCTTTGATGCAGCTGGTCTAGAAGTTGAAGTTGATGTATTTGTTGCTGCCTCTGCTCTTCTTCTTGCAGCTTCTGCTGCTGCTCTTGCCTCTGCTCTTTCACTCAGAATACCTCTACCTTTATTTATTAATGAGACTACTTTTTCTTCAGTAGTATTTGTGATTATTTGAGATCTAATAGATTTTAAAGATTCCACAGCTGCTCTAATTGATTCGTCTGAGCTGTTTGAATCATTTATTATTGTATCATTATCTCCAATAAAATATTTCTCAGCCATAACTAAATCGCTTAATATCTTATTTTCTTCTTCTTTATGATCAATTAATAGCTGATCTGCCAAAGCTTGTTTTTCTTCCATTTTATTTAGATCTAATTGATTCTTAGCTTTTAATGCACTAAGTTCTTCCATAGATTTATCAAGAACAACTTTTTGTTCTTCAAGTTGTACTTTCATAGCTTCTATTTCATCAAGTAATTCTTTATCAATCTTAGCAATCTTTATAAGTGCATTAGTTCTAGATACTAAGTCAGTAATACTTTCTGAGCCAAGGATAGCTTGAATCATGCCTGAGTTTCCTTGTTTATACATTTGTCTTAGTCTATCACCGTATTCATTTTCTTTTACTAGAAGCTCTTCTTCATTTTCTTTTATTTCTTCAGCTTTTATGTCAATTTCTAGCTGAACTGCTGTTATATTAGCTTCATTTTCTTCAAGGTTAGCCATAATTTCAGATATTTGCTCAGAATTTTCTGCTATTTCTGTATTTATTTGGATTATTTTATCTTGTATTTCTTCATATTTATCTTTTGCTACATTAATTTCTTGTTTTTGTGTATCAGTAAGTGGTTCAGCAAACGCTGGTAACGCAGTACCATACATTACAGTTGTTGCAACTATTGCTGCTACTAACTTTCTTTTAATATTTTTCATTTCTTCCTCCTGCTAAATAGAATAAACTAAATAGGATAAATAGTTACATTTCTCTTACAGATAAGAGTATATAAAAAAGATGTGAAAAAGTTATGAAGATATTAAGTTTATATTAAATTATATTTAATAATCCCTTAAGTCCACTGTTATCAACGTTTACAGCTATTTAAAAGGATTTATCAACTATAATTTTGTTATTTTTTTCTTTAAATAATGTAATTTTTTACATAAGTTACTTTATTTCCCGGTTTAATTTTACAAAAACTATAATTTTTAGTTAGTTTTAACATATTCTACATATTTAGGTGTCAGATGTGCAAATTTTAGAGTTAAGTCTAAAATGACATTATAATTCTTTATATCTTCTTTATATGTGTTCTATATTTTTAGTCATAAAACAGCTTTTTTTAACTTAATTTTCATTTTTAACAGCTAGAGTAATATATTATGACAGATTTAGAAAAATTCTGCTATAATTAACTAAGTAATTGCGAAACTACTGATTAAAAGTGAATAAGATAAATATTAATCATGCAGAAATGAAATATTGTGTTAAAAGTAACTATATAGAATAAACAGAAAAGAGTG
>JAAZDF010000226.1 GCA_012512905.1 Clostridium sp. | reverse complement strand
GTTGCTGCGCTAGTTATAATTGCAGGAATTGGATTTGGAATATTTAGAGGCCTTAACCTTGGAATAGATTTCAAAGGTGGAACTACTTTAGTAGTTGAAATGGGACAAGATTTTGACAAAGAAGAACTAGATGTGATGCTTGAAACTTATGATAAAGATATAGTGTCGCAAAAAGTTGACGGAACTCAAATTGAAATAAGAAGCCAAGGTCTTGGCGTTGAAAAAATGGATGGTATAGCAGAAGATATAAAAGAAAAGTATGCCTTAGAAGGAGATCCTGTGCTGTCACTGACAGAAATAGGAGCTGTTATAGGTAAAGAGCTTACAACAGGCGGAATAAAGGCAGTATTACTTGCTTCTGTCTTAATGCTTATATACATTACTATAAGATTTAAGGGTAATTTTGGTTTCGCAGCTATTTTATCTTTAATTCATGATATTATATTTACTCTTGCCATATACGCAATATTTGCCATTACCATAAATACTCCATTTATAGCAGCTATGCTTACTATACTTGGATATTCTATAAATGATAGTATTGTAATATTTGATAGAATCAGAGAAAATAAGAATGCAAAACCAAGTGCTGATGAAAAAGTACTTGCTAATTTATCTTTGAATCAATCTATAAGAAGATCTATATATACAATGTTAACTACACTTATACCAATTTTATCTGTTTATATTTTCGTGCCTCAAATAAGAGACTTTGCATTACCGATTTCAGTTGGAATTGTAGCTGGTGGAATGTCATCAATCTTTATAGCAAGTCCTATATGGATATTTCTTGAAAATAAATTAGGTAAAAATAGGAAAAAGTTAAAAGCATAATAGAAGTTATTAATGATTTAACATAAAATATATAAATATTAGCCGCTTTCATGCGGCTAATGTTTTCTAATAATATGAAATATAAAAAGTGCTATAGTGCTTTTTATTTAAATTATAAATTCTAATAAAATAGTACTAGGTAAGCTTATAATTTAAATAGAAAGTAATTGCCACTTTAATTGTATCGTTAGTTTTTATGTATTATAATATAATTGTTTTAAAGGGTGAGGAAAGTAATATGGCAGATACATTAAATAGCCTTGTTTCAGAGCAAACAGATTTATTTCACAAATTAAACTATAATGATGAAGTTATCTTGAAAATAAGAAAAGCTATAAATAATAGAGAAAAAATCTTAATATATGCAAAAGATGACAGAGAAGGAATTTGTAGTATCTCAATGCTTATATTATTATTTAGATATTTTAATGCAGATTTTGATTATTTTTTAGTTCCAAGCTGTGGAAGTAAGGATAGCTTAATTTCTGATGCAAAAACTCATATCTCTTTATTTAACCCTAGTTTAATGATTTCTTTAGATGATAAGTTTACAAGTTCAGTTTATGATTATATAAAAGATATAAACAAGGAATTTATTACAATTGGACATGAAACTAAAAGTAAAAAAGATAAATATTATAATCCTCAGTATTCAACAATATTTAATGTATTTGAATTTGCTAAAGAGCTTTCTACTTATTATGATACAAAAAATATTTATAGGTATGTTGATTTAGTTTATCTTGGCTCTAAAGAAGTAGAAATTAATGATAAAATGAGTGAAATATTTAATATGGGTATCAGTAGATTAGATAAAACTAAAAATTATGGAATTAATGCATTTAAAAAGTTTGAGTATGGAGATGATAAATCAATAAAAGAATTTATTACACCCAAAAACAATCCAGCGTCAATGGTTGATAATTCTAGGATAATAATTGAACTATTAACAACAGATGATGAAAACAGGGCGCTTCAAATTGCAAAATACTTAATTAATAGTAACTATTGATTTAACTTGAAAATAGCTTTAAGTTAAAATCACGGAGGTATAAAATGAATTTTAAAGAGAAAATAGCAATAATAGAAGACTTTCCAGTGGAAGGTATAAGTTTTAAAGATATAACACCACTTATAGGTGATGGAGAAACTTTTAAGGCGGTAATTAATTTTTTAAAAGATAAGATAGAAAAGCTGAATGTAGACTATATAGCAGGACCGGAAGCTAGAGGATTCATATTTGGAGTGCCACTAGCATATGCTCTTGGAATTGGATTTGTTCCAATAAGAAAAGCGGGAAAGCTTCCCCAGGAAGTAGAATCTGTAACTTATGACCTTGAGTATGGTACAGATACTTTAGAAATACATAAAAATGCGTTTAAAGAAGGTAATAGGGTAGCCCTTATAGATGATCTTCTTGCTACTGGTGGAACAATATCTTCTTGCGCAAAACTTATAGAAAAAGCTGGAGGAGAAATTGTTTCTGTTGATTTTATAGTAGAGCTGGAAGATTTAAAAGGAAGAGACAAGTTAAAGGGATACGATGTATTTTCTTTGATAAAATTCCCTAAATAGACAGTTTAAGATTTATTTTATATAATAGTATCTAAGAGTAATTTTAAAATATTATAAAACTGATTTTGAGAGAGATAACATTGGTGTTATCTCTTTTGAAAAATATGAAGAAATGGAGACAAATTTATGCTTGCCGAGTTGCTAAAAAAAATAGATAATTCAACTAATATTGATAAAGATATTGTAATAAAAGCATATAACCTTGCAAAGGATGCTCATAAAGACCAAAAAAGAATTTCAGGAGAGCTTTATGTTAGTCATCCAGTTGAAGTAGCATCTATTCTTGTAGATATGGGAATGGATACAAACACAGTTGTTGCAGGGCTTCTTCATGATGTCATAGAAGATACTGAATACACCCATGAAGAAATTGAGCGTTTATTTGGAAAAGAAATTGTTGATCTTGTTGATGGAGTAACTAAACTTGGGAAAATCAAGTATAAATCAAAAGAAGAAGAGCAGGCAGATAATGTTAGAAAAATGCTTCTTGCAATGGCCAAAGACATCAGGGTAATACTCATAAAACTTGCAGATAGACTTCATAATATGAGAACTCTAAGGTATATGTCTCCAGAAAAACAAAAAGAAAAATCAAAAGAAACATTCGATATATATGCACCCTTATCTCATAGACTTGGTATGTTTAAAATTAAGTGGGAACTTGAAGATTTAGCTTTTAGATACATGTATCCTACAGAATACTATGACCTTGTAAGTCAAGTCGCTGAAAAAAGAAAAGAAAGAGAAGAATATATTGCTCAGATAATGAGTGAAATTGTTGGTAAGTTAGAGCTTTCAGATATACAATGTGAAATTGATGGAAGGCCAAAGCATTTTTATTCAATTTATAGAAAGATGCTTGCCCAAAATAAGAGTCTTGACCAAATATTTGATTTAACAGCAATTAGAATTTTAGTTTCCAGTATAAAAGACTGCTATGCAACTCTTGGAATAGTACACACAGTGTATAAACCTATACCAGGAAGGTTCAAAGACTATATAGCAATGCCTAAACCCAATATGTACCAAT
>JAAZDF010000225.1 GCA_012512905.1 Clostridium sp. | reverse complement strand
TGGATGGTAAAGAGTATCCTTTAACTTATTCACTATATGAAGAATATTATATGTACCACACAGACCCTAAAGTTCGAAGGGCATCTTACGATAAATTTAATAAGGTTCTCGGCAGGTATAAAAATACAATTGCCAACGCCTACTATAACCAAATTTCAAAAGAAAAAACTATTGCTACAATGCGAGGCTATGAATCAGTTTTTGATTATTTACTTGAAGGTCAAGAAGTAAGCCTTGATATGTACAACCGTCAAATCGATGTTATTATGGACAAATTTTCTCCAATTATGCGTAAGTATATGACTCATCTAAAAGAAGAAAATGGCCTTGATAAACTTACTTATGCTGACCTTAAAATTGATGTAGATCCAGATTTCAAGCAAAATGTTACTATTGAAGAAACAAAAGAATTTGTTCAAAAAGCCCTTGCACCTATGGGAGAAGACTATGTAGACCTTATAATGAGTGCATATGATGAGAGATGGGTTGATTTCGCAACTAATATAGGGAAAAGATCTGGAGCTTTTTGCTCTACAACTTATAAAAAACATCCATATATAATGATGTCTTTCGCTGGTTTATTAGACGACGCTTATACTCTTTTCCATGAACTTGGACATGCAGGCCAAGGCGTACTATCCCATAAACATAATTCATTAACTGGCTCAAGACCTTCTTTATACTTGATTGAAGCGCCTTCAACTTTTCATGAACTGCTTCTTACAGATTATCTAAAAACAATTTCAGATGATCCTAGAACAGAGCGCTCAATTCTTTCAATGATGATTTCAAAAACTTACTTTCATAACTTTGTTACTCATCTTCTTGAAGCTGCATACCAACGTGAAGTATACAGATTAATTGATGATGGTAAAAGTTTTGATGCTAATACTCTTTCAGAATTGAAAAGAGATGTTTTAGAAGAGTTTTGGGGAGATGCAGTAGAGCTAGAAGAAGGGTCTGAGCTAACTTGGATGCGTCAGCCTCATTATTACATGGGACTATACCCTTATACTTACTCAGCTGGACTTACAATCTCAACCCAGGCATTTTTAAATATTAAAAGCGGTGAATCTACATTTGATCACTGGTTAGACTTCTTAAAGCTTGGGGGACAAGAAGAACCTCTTGAAGCTGCGAAAGTAGCTGGCGTTGATATAGGAACCGATAGGGCACTTATAGATACAATAAATTATCTGGAAGATTCTGTTGATAGAATAATTGAGCTAAGTTCTAAGCTAAAAAGCTAAGCTAACTTAATTTTTATAAAAAACAAAAAAAACAAGAGCTAGTCTAAATCAGATTAGCTCTTGTTTTTATTGTTTTTTTCTATTTTTTAAACCTAGGATACGAGCTTTTAAATTTTTAAATTTTAACTATTTACTGTGCTTATTTCTATCCATAAGCCAAGTAGCTGCTCTAGTGGCTAATTTATGTGTAAGCTGCGCATCATTATTTTCATGCTGGGTTCCACCTATTAAAAGTCCAAAAAAGAATAAATTATCCATTAATCCAAATTTTTGGTTTATAATCTGGGCTTGTGGCCAGTCTACCAGAACATATCTTCCATCGAAATGAGGAAGAATAACATTTTTCTGAAAAAGATTGTAAATAAGTGGAGAGTTTTTCCCTACTCTACTAAGCTTACTATCAAATCCCGTTGCATTAATTAAAATATCTACATTCTCATTCTTATCTGCTGTAACAAAAAATTCGTTAGTTTCATCCTTAATTTCTGTTAAGCCATATACAACCTTAAGTTTTCCTTGATCCATAAGTTTGAATAACCATATAAATGTTTTATAAGGAACTCTAGATTTAAAGAATAATAATTTATTATGGTAATTTTCGAGATAAAATTCTTTATCTTGCCCACTTAAGCTATTATATAAATGAGGAAGATAAGCTACAAGCTTACTATTGTAAGCATGGATAAGTGCTAGTTCTTGATCCTTTAACTCAACAGCCCTACGAATAGTATCTAAATCGCCTTTTTTATACTGGTTGTATATTTTAAAAACGTCTACTCCGCCTTCTTTAATATCCTCTATAAAGGTTGAAAGAATTAAATCAAAATCTATTATTCCATCACTTTTTTCTTTTTCTTTTTTTATCCATTCCATTGAGAAAGTAAACTTAAAGTCTTCTTTTTCATAGGGAATATCTGCAAAGTTAAAAGCTTTATCTCTCACATAAAAAGTTAATGGATGTTTTAAGTCATAGTTACTAGCAAAAAAACGCATTAAGTCTACTCCAGTTGCTCCGCTACCAATAATCCCAATCTTTTCATCTCCTGTAAATCCAGATAGTTTATCTTTCATTGGATAAGGATTCGATATATAATTTTCAGCTCCATTTAAATTGTAATAATCAGGATATTCTGGATGCCCAAGGGCTAAAAATACTGCGTCGTAAAGATCTTCTTTCCAATTATCTTCTGTTTTAAGCCGGTAAGTATAGTCCCCATCTTTACTTTCAGTTATTTTTTCTTTTGTCTTTCTATCTAAAACATCTATATCTACAATTTTAGTTTTTATATGCCAAACTTGCTTATGACTAAAATAGGGATCGAGCCTCTCAGCTAAATACTCCCCATATCTTGGCCTAGAAACCAGGTCTTCAAAATTAGTTGGCTCATCAAAATTTTCATTTAGCCACTCTTTAAAATCCAGAGGATTATCTTTTTTTATACCTAAAGAATCTGGACTAACATTTAACATAACAGATTTGTCGTCAGGACTATAAGGAAGGCCTACCCCTAATATATCTCTTGGCTCAAAAACATGTATTTCATCTTCCCTTTTAAAATGAGGATGATCAATAATTGATTTTAATACACTTCCACCTGATATTCCTGCGCCTACAATTGCAATTTTCATTAAACTCCCCCTAAAAATACAACTAATCTTTTAAAAAAGCTATCAATTTAAAACTAATAACTATTAATTCATTACTATGATATCATTTTATCCTGAGTAATTGGGGGTTTTTCATATATTAACTTATCTTTTATAAATTTTTAGTGAATATATATTCTGCTTTTATTTATAAAAAATAAAACTCTCTTCTTTGTAGTTTACTTTTTAAGTATCTACTTTGAAGAGAGTCTATTAGTTTCTATGATTTTTTTATAAGGTATTTTATTTTAGCTCTTCTATAAGATTTTTCATTTCCTTAATTTCTTTTTTCTGGGCCTCAATAATATCATCTGCAAGTTTTCTTACCCTTTCATCTTTAATATCAGCTCTTTCACTTGTCAATATGGCTATAGAGTGATGTGGTATCATCCCCTGCATATAGTCAACTTCATCTATTGTTGTTTGATTTCGCATCAAGTAAAATGAAGAGCCAAATACTAAAATACTTACTAGAATAATAGCAATGTTAGCTTTTTTATTCTTAAGCATATGTAGCATGAAAAGTAACATCACAACCGCCATAACTGCCGTAGATAATATTGTCATATAAAGCCTCATTTCACTGAAAAATACATGACTTATCTCGTAAGTGTTTAGATACATAACAATATACATAAGTACACTTGATGTTAATATCATTCCAAGAAATTTTGCATATCCCTTTTCCATTTTTACCTCCTAAATTTAATAAAATCTATGTTTTATTTATATTTTAATACTGTAAAAATATAATTTATTTAAGTACTACTCATTAAGGGTTCTTTTTCTTCTTAAATATTCATCCTCGTCAATTTCACCTTTAGCATATCTTTCGTCTAAAATATCTAAGGCCTTATTTTTTTCTGGTCCATAATCACTTTCTTGATAATGATTTATCTTTTCGCCTTTATCTTTATTGTTTTGGACAATATTATAAACCGCAAAAATTATTAATCCTACTATTAAAATAAGAATTAACCAGTTTAACATTGTATTTGAAGAAAAAAACCCAAATCTTCTTCCCATATTATGGGGCATTCTATTGTACATATACCTCTCCTTTATTCTTCTACTAAAAACTGTCCCATCATTCCAAGATCTTCATGTTCTAAAATGTGGCAGTGATACATAAATAGTCCTTTTTCTTTGAATTTAACTAAAACTCTAACTTCTTCTCCAGTTTGAACCATAACTGTATCTTTCCAGCCTCTTTCGTTTAAAGCTGGTTTTTTACCGTTTTTTTCTAAAATTTGAAACTGAGTGCTGTGAATATGAAATGGATGTCCCATAGAGTTCATCATTCCCATTCCCATACTTTTATTTGTTATAATCCATTCTTCAAGTTTTTTAAGTTTTACATTTTCGTCTATTCTATCCATGTCCATTTGTTTACCGTTTATATTTACGTCTCTTCCCATTCCGGCCATTTCAAATAATCTTGTGTTTTTTTATATCCTCTAGCTTATATTTTTCTATTTCTGTAAGTTTTGAAGGAATTTTATAAACTGTGTCTCCCTCCTCAGCTATATTTATTTCTAAAATATTATAATCTGTGTCGCTTAAATATATTTTATCTCCAACTTCATAAGATGAAAGATCTATTAGTATTTCAGCTCTTTCTCCTGGTGCTAAAAACAGCTCTCTAAGCTCTACTGCTTTTTCTAAAAAGCCTCCATCTGAAGCTATTTGATAGAATTCTTTGTTACCACTAAATCTAAATAAATAGTTTCTTGCATTGGACCCATTTAAAAACCTTAGCCTAAGCATTTCATTTTTAACATCAAGCTGAGGCTCTATTGCTCCATTTATTAAAACAGTATCTCCGAGAAATCCATCCATTAAATCTCTCATATTTAAATTATATGGAATATCGCCTTCCCTTGTAAATCTTTTATCTTGAACTACTAGTGGAATATCATTTACTCCATATTCTTTTGGAATATCAAGAGATTTAGAAATATCATCTTCTATAAAAAACAGCCCTGCAAGGCCTTTATAGACTTGCTCTCCTGTTGTCCCCATAATATGGGGATGATACCAAAGAGTAGAAGCCTGTTGATTAATTGTAAAATAAGGCTTCCAGCTGCTTCCCGGATTTATTATTTGGTGTGGACCTCCGTCCATTTCAGCTGGTACTTCAAGGCCGTGCCAGTGGACAGTAGTTTCCTCATTTAATTTATTCTCTACATTTATCTTAACCTCGTCGACTTTATTAACTTTAATTACAGGTCCAAGGTAGTCTCCGTTATATCATAGAGTATCTGCTTTATATCCATCTATCCATCTTAAAAAGAGTACCCCTTCTGTGCGCTACTGCACTCAGTAGGGGGTGAATTTTTATTTTTTTGATTTTTAATATAT
>JAAZDF010000224.1 GCA_012512905.1 Clostridium sp. | reverse complement strand
TTATGGCATTTTTAAAAGCGTGAGAATCTGAAGTTCCGTGGGCTTTAACAACAATACCATTTATTCCAAGAAGAACAGCTCCTCCTGTTTCTTTATAATCATTTCTTTTAAGCAAACTCTTTAAACTAGGTTTAAGTAAAAGTCCTCCTAGTTTACCTCTAAATGTTTTTAGCATTTCTTCTTTAATCATATACATTAAATTTTTAGAAACACCCTCATACATTTTCAAAATAACATTTCCAGTAAATCCATCCGCAACTAGAATATCTACATCACCATTTGAAATTTCTCTTGGCTCAACATTTCCTACAAAATTAATATTTTTCTCATCATTAAGAAGTATATATCCTTCTTTTGTAAGTTCATTTCCTTTTTCAGCTTCCGCTCCTATGTTAATAAGACCTACTGTAGGATTTTTCTTACCCATTATTGTTTCAAAATAAACAGTTCCCATCTTAGCAAATTCTACTAGGTTATGAGCTTTAATGTCAGCGTTAGCGCCTAAGTCTAGTAACATAAACTCATTATTTTTTCCTGGCATTAATGATCCTAGGGCAGCCCTATCTACGCCTTTTATTCTTCCTGTTAAGAGAAGACCTCCAGCAAGTAATGCGCCTGTTGAACCTGCAGATATAACTCCATCTACTTTACCTTCTTTTTCTAAATCAAAAGCTTTCCTAAGACTAGAATCTTTTTTTCTTCTTATAGCAAGAACTGGTGACTCCTCAAGAGAGATAACCTCAGTAGCATTTACTACAGTGATCTTGTCTTTATCATAAGTATATTTTTCTAGTTCTTTATTTATTAAATCTAAAGGACCTGTTATAACAATTTCAACTCCATACTCTTTTGAAGCTAAAACTGATCCCTTAACTATTTCTCCAGGAGAATAATCTCCTCCCATTCCATCAACAGCAAATTTCATTTTTTCACTCCATTCATATATTACTAAAATTAATATTACTATGTGTTTCCACTGTTATCATAATATACTCTAGTACTTAAGAAAGATTTAAAAACTTAAGTGAAAACAAATATTTTTTTCTACTCTTATCCTTAAAATTTTTATAAAAGATAAAAAAAGGAAAGTCAAAGACTTTCCTATTCCATATCAGAACTTATTACTTCTTTACCATTATAATATCCACAAGTTTTGCAAACTCTATGAGATAATTTCATCTCATGACACTGAGGGCATTCTGTTATTCCTGGTGTAGTCGTTGTAAAAGTTTGTGATCTTCTCATATCTCTTTTCGATCTCGATGTTCTTCTTTTTGGGGTAGCCATAGTTACACCTCCTTAAAAAAATCTTTGAGTCCTGCAAGCCTTGGATCTATATCTAAATCTTCGCATGAACATGTTTCGTTATTTAAATTTACTCCACAGCTTTGACATAAACCCTTACAGTCTTCATTGCAAAGTTTTTTAAATGGCAGCTCTAAATATATACTATTTTCAGCTACTTCTTTTAAGTCTAACACATTATCATTTATGATAATAATATTATGACCATCTTCTTCATCTTTTGAAATCATTTCATCAATTAAAATATCTATTTCTCTTTCATATGTTTCCAAACATCTTGAACATATAATCTCGAGCTTAGCTTTTACAGATAGCTTAACATCTATAAACTCTCCCTCAACAGAAACAGTTCCTGATACTTTAATTGGCTCTAAAACCTTTGCAGGTTCATTATCATAAACAAGACTCTCTTTGTGATAAGTAAAATCAATATCTTTTATCATAGATTGTTGATTTGAATCTTGTAAAATTATATTCATTTTAAATTCTCCTAGTTTAATAACATAACTAACTTCTAAATGTTCACTTTAGGAACACGTTTCATTATATAAATTGAAAAGTTCTTTGTCAAGTCTTATATTTACTATTCTACTTAATATTGATTAAATTAGCTTGTTAGTAAAGTATAAGTCCTAATATCCCTGCTCCAATAATTATTATAATTGGATGGATTTTCCTAAAGACAACTAAAACAAAAAATACTAGTCCTAGTAAAAAACTTTTAATATCTATAATAGATCCTTTTGAAACTGCAAAGCCTGCGGAAATCAAAAGTCCAAGTACAACTGGCCTAAGTCCCTTAAAGGCATAGTCAACAACCTTTAAATCTTTAAACTTACTTAAAAAGTGAGCTATTATAAGTATTATAATTATTGAAGGAAGAATAACACCTAGTGTTGCAACGGTAGATCCTAAAACTCCAGCTACCCTATAACCTAAAAAGGTTGCTGAATTAATTGCTATAGGTCCTGGTGTCATTTCTACAACTGCTAGTATATCTATAAATTCTATAGAGGTCATCCATCCATGAACTTCTATTATTTCCTTTTGTATTAGTGGAAGCATTGCATAACCTCCGCCAAAACTAAAGGCTCCTATTTTCAAAAAAGACCAAAACAGTTCTAATAATACCATTTATGCCTCCTTCTTTTTTCCATAGAGTCCAATTAGCACAGAAATAATAGCTGCAGCTAAAATGATAAGTATGGGATTTATATCAAAAACAATAATTCCTATAGCAGTTATCACAGTCCACATAACTGCATATAAGCTATAATCCATAGCTTTCCCTATTCTATAAACAGCAGAAAATACAAGGGCTGCAACAGCAGGTCTTATCCCTAGGAATATTCTATCTAAAACAGGATTATTTCTATAGTCCCAAAGGTACCTTGCTACAATAAGAATTATAGTAAAAGAAGGAATAACTGTTCCTAAAGTAGCTATCAAGGAACCCTTAACACCTGCAAGTTTATATCCTACATAGGTACTTGTATTTATAGCTACAGGTCCTGGTGTAACTTCTGCTATTGCTAGGATGTCTAAAAACTCTTCTTGGCTCAGCCAGCCTTTTTTATCAACAACCTCTGTTTGTATAAGAGGAAGCATGGCATATCCACCACCTATTGTAAATGCACCTATTTTTGAAAATACAGCAAATAGCTCCCAAAGTAATTTCATAAAATCTCCTTCTATCTTTATAATTAAAATAAGAGATAATAATAAAATACTATCTCCTATATTAACTATTTCTTAATGTTATTTAACAAGTTCTAGTGTATCTCTAGCAATCATAAGTTCTTCATCTGTTGGTATAACAAAAACTTTAACTTTTGAGCTATCCTTTGAAATTAATGTTTCTTTAGATCGTACATTATTCCTATCTTTATCAAGCTCTACACCTAAGTATTCTAGGTCTTTAGTTATTTCTTCTCTTGTTTCTACTCCATTTTCTCCTACACCTGCAGTAAACACAATGGCATCTACTCCATTCATTGCAGCTACATACTCACCAATATATTTTTTTACCCTATAATGGAAAACATCTAGTGCCATTTGGGCTCTTTTGTTACCTTTGTCAGCAGCGCCTTCAATGTCTCTAAAGTCTGATGAAACTCCAGAAATTCCAAGAACTCCTGAGTCTTTATTCATTAGATCACTAACTTCACTGGAACTTAATCCTTTATTATCCATAAGATAAGGGATTATAGCAGGATCTATATCACCACATCTTGTCCCCATCACAAGGCCTTCAAGTGGTGTGAATCCCATAGATGTATCTACTGACTTAGCTTTATCTACAGCTGTTACTGATGCACCGTTACCTAGATGACATGTTATAATTTTTAAATCTTCTAGAGGCTTTCCTATCATCTCTGCTGCTCTTTCTGCAACATATCTATGACTTGTACCATGGAAACCATATCTTCTTATATTATCTTCCTCATAAAGTTCATATGGAAGTCCATATAAAAATGCTTTTTCTGGCATAGTTTGATGGAATGCCGTGTCAAATACTGCTACCATTTTTATATCTGGCATAAGCGTTCTTACAGCATTAATACCTATTATATTAGGCGGATTATGAAGTGGTGCAAGGCTTGAGAATTCAACTAAGTCTTTCATTACTTCATCATCAATAATTACAGATTTTGAGTACTTCTCTCCACCATGAACAACTCTATGTCCAACAGCTTTAATTTCACTTACATCTTTTATAACTCCATGGTCCTCATCAAGAAGTGAATCTATAACATGCGAAATCCCATCTTTATGGTCTTTCATAGCTACTTTAAGTTCAAATTTATCTTTTCCATTAACTTTTTGTGTAAGAGCAGAACCTTCTATTCCAATTCTTTCTACAAGCCCTTGTGCTAATGAAAGTTCATTTTTCATATCAATAAGTTGATATTTTAAAGAAGAACTTCCACAATTTATAACTAAAATATTCATTTACTATCTCCCTCTATATATATTTATTCCTGCGCCTGAACCGCTGTTATAGAAACAACATTTACTATATCTTCTACACTACAGCCTCTTGATAAATCATTTATTGGTCTTGCAAAACCTTGAGTGATTGGTCCTATTGCTTTCGCATTTGCAAATCTTTGAACAAGTTTATATCCAATATTACCTGACTGTAAATCTGGAAATATTAAAACATTAGCTTTTCCTGCAACTTTTGAGCCTTTAGCTTTACCTTCAGCTACAGAAGGTATCATAGCAGCATCTAGCTGAAGCTCACCATCAATATCAAGATCTTTTCTTCTTTCAACAGCAAGAGCTGTTGCTTTTTGAACTTTATCTACAAGTTCATGCTTAGCGCTTCCTTTGCTTGAAAAAGAAAGTAGGGCAACTTTTGGATCAAGATTTAAAATCTCTCTAGCAGAATCTGCAGTTGTGGTAGCAATTTCTGCTAGCTCATTTGCTCCTGGATTAATATTTACTGCGCAGTCCGCAAAAAGCATTTTACCATCTTTTGCGATATCATTATTATCAAATAACATTACAAAAAACGAAGAAACAAGGTTAACGCCAGGTGCTGTTTTAATTATTTGCAGTCCTGGTCTTAATAGATCTCCCGTTGTGTGTATAGCTCCAGAGACCATCCCGTCGCCGTCTCCCTCTTTAACCATCATAGTTCCGTAGTACATTGGATCGAGAACTATCTCTTTAGCAGAAGCTAGTGTAACTCCCTTATGTTTTCTAAGTTCATATAGCTTTTCTGCATAATCATCTCTTTTATCAGATGTTTTTGGATCGATTATTTCTATACCTGATATGTCAGCACCTATTTCTTTTGCATTTTTTTCTATTTCATCCTTGTCGCCAAGTAGAACAACTTCTGCAAAATTCTCTTTTTTAATTATTGAAGACGCTTCTAAAGTTCTCTTCTCACTACCCTCAGGTAAAACAATTCTTTTAATATCTGATTTTGCAAGTTCTTTCATTTCTTTTATAAAACCCATTTAAATCTCCTTTCAAATAACTTTAATTTTAAATTAACAACATACATTAATATAGTATATCATTTACAGGATAATTTTCCACAGTGAATGATAAATCTAATGCAATTAAATTAATAAGAAAAATATATTTTCCTCTTATTAAATATTTTATTATCTTTTAACAATATATAGTATAATTCAATTTACAACAATAAAAAACGAAATAAGGTGATTTAAATGAAAATAGCAGCAATAATAAGTGAATATAACCCTTTTCATCTTGGCCATAAGTATCAAATAGATAAACTTAAAGAAGATTTAGGGGTAAGTCATCTTATCTCTATTATGTCTGGCAACTATGTTCAAAGAGGATATCCGGCTATTATAGATAAATATCAAAGAGCCCACATGGCAAGTCTTTCCGGGGTTGATCTTATACTTGAACTGCCTGTCATTTATGCAATTTCTTCAGCTGAATTTTTTGCTAAAGGAAGTGTTCAAATTTTAGATGCTTTAAATGGAATTGATATACTTGCTTTCGGATCTGAGCATGGCTCTTTAGATGATTTAAATAAAATTGCTGTTTTCTTGAATTCAGAGCCGTTAAATTATAAAAAAGATTTAAAACAAAACCTTGAAATAGGTATGTCTTTTCCTAAGGCTAGATCCCTTGCATTAAAAAAACATCTTCCAGAGATTGATGAAAAAACATTCTTAAGTCCAAATAATATTTTGGCTATAGAGTATCTTAAATCACTAAATTTATTAAAATCTGATATTCAGCCTTACACAATAAAAAGAAAAGGAACAGGATATCTTGATGAAAAAATAAAAAAAGGTTTTTATCCTTCTGCTACAGCTATAAGAAAACTTTTGTATGAAAATAAATCCTTGAAAGGCATGCTTCCTTTAGAAAGCTATAACCATATCAAAAGTTTGAAAAAGGATAATTATAAATTTACACATATTAAAGATTTAAAAAATTATTTTTATTATAGGCTCTTAACAGATGGGGAAAATATAAATAAAATTCCAGAGGCGAAAGATGGGCTTGGAAATAGAATTTTAAATTTAAAATCACACTTAAAGTATAAGTCCCTTGAAGAATTCGTTTTGATAGTTAAAACAAAAAGATACACCCATACAAGAATTACAAGACTTATAATTCAGTTTATACTAGGCTTTGACAATATAGATATAATAAATTTAAGAGAAAATATACCTAGCCAAGTAAAAATATTAAAAACCACAAAAAAAGGAAATGAAATCATAAGTAGCCTTAGAAAAGATAGTGAAATTAATCTTATACATAACTATAAAAAAAATCTCGACCCATACCAAGATTTAGATCATAGGTCATCATTAATTTATGGACTTATAAATAAGTCTTACGACCCTATTTCTGATTTTAAGGGGTTTAAAATTTAATAAAATATAAAGTATAAAAAAAGTAGGATTTAAACCTACTTTTTTTATACTTATTTTTAATAATTGAAAATCATAGTTTATTCTGCTACTACATTTCTCTTAATTCTTTTATATTGCTTTTTATTGTTGTTTGATTTTTTATAAAAGTTTCATCATAATCTTTTACAAAGTCTTCAAAAAGTTTTTTAAATTTTTCAAGCATTTCTTCATTTTTATGTTCTATTTCAGATTCTAAATCAGATATTAAATTATCAGCATAATCCCTTGCCGATAACCTAACCATTTTAGATTCAGTTTGTGCTTTTGATATAATCTCTTGAGCTTTTATTTCTGCTTCTTTAACTATATCGTGATTATTAACCTTTACAATCATAAGCTCTTCAGCTTCTTTTTTTGCTCTGTCATACTCATCTTTAGCTTCTTGAAGTATCCTGTCTTTTTCATTAAGAACCCACTCTGCTGTTCTTAAATCACCTGGAAGGGCAGCTTCTATTTCCTCAAGAACAGTAATAATATCTTTCGTATCTACCAAAGTCTTTTTTGAAAAAGGAACTTTACTACCATCTTCTATAATTTCGTGTAAAAATCCAATTAAACCTGTTATCTCTATAGTTCTAGATTTAATATTTCTATCACCACTATTTATAATCTCACTCACTTTGTTTTCCTCCTCCATTTTTCTTAAATCTTTTATTAATATATTTTACAAGTACATCAGGAACAAGCCCTGTTATATCTCCTCCAAAATGAAGTATTTCTCTAACTGATGATGAGCTTATAAAAGAGTATTTTGGATTTGAAATCATTAGTACTGTTTCTATTTGTCCATCTGTAAGATGACTATTCATATTAGCCATGTTATTTTCATATTCAAAATCGTTAACTAATCTTAAACCTTTTATTATGATATTAGAATCAATTTCTTGCATAAAGTTGATAAGCAGTCCATCAAAAGAACAAACTTCAATATTGTCATAATTTTTTGTAAGAGCTTCTACCATATCTATTCTTTCTTTTTTCGAGAAAAAATAATCTTTATTAACATTATCTAAAACTGCAACTATAACTTTATCAAACACTTTAGCACTTCTTTCCATTATATCTAAGTGTCCTAATGTGATTGGATCAAAACTACCAGGATAAACTACACTTTTCATCTCTTAATTCTACCTACCTCTTGTATTTTAAAAATTTGTATTTTCATCTAAAATTTAGTCATATTGATAAAAGCCTAGATACGTTTTACCATACTTTCTTTTATCTTTAAGCTTTAGTCCCAGTTTCCCTAAATAAATATCTTCTGAAATATCATATTTCGAAACTAAAACTCCTTCTTCTTTTAATAAATTATATTTAACTATCAAATCTATTGAACTTTTAACCATCTCATTTAGATATGGTGGATCAACAAATATAATATCAAATCTCATATTTTCCTCAGAAAGTTTTTCCAAGTACATAAATGAATCAGCTAAGATTGATTTAGACTCTTCCTTAAACTCTAAGTTTTTTATGTTCTCATTTAAAATATCATATGTTTCTTTAAATTTCTCTAAAAAAACTGCACTTTTTGCTCCTCTGCTTAAGGCTTCAAGACCCAGGCTTCCTGTTCCTGCAAACATATCAAGAACATCTGAATTATAAACCCTATGTCCTAATATATTAAACATTGATTCTTTTACCCTATCGAGAGTCGGCCTTGTGGCTTCAATATCTCCTTTTTTTGTTACTTTACCTTTATTAAGGGGAGATAGTATCTTACTACCCTTTTTTGTTCCAGCTATTATTCTCATTTTACCACCTAATTTAAACATATATAGTTAAGGTTTTCTGATAAATTCTTTAAAAATTCATCTTTAACTTTTTTATATTTATTATTCTTTTCACTAAAAACTATTTTAGCATATTTATTGGATTTTAAAAACATTTCATAGTCCCGGGTCAAATCAGAAAGAATAAGACCTGCACTTCCACTTTGATTTAATCCAAATAATTCTCCACTACCTCTTTGCATAAGATCTTTTTCTGCTATATAAAATCCATCGGTACTTTCTTCCATGGTCATAAGTCTATTTCTTGTTTCAACTGATTTTATATTTGCATTTAATATGCAATACGACTGATAGTCACCCCTACCTACTCTTCCCCGTAGCTGATGAAGTTGAGCAAGGCCAAATCTTTCTGCATTTTCAATAATCATCATGGTAGCATTTGAAATATTTATACCTACTTCAATTACTGTAGTTGAAACTAAAACTTTTGTCTCACCTTTTGAGAACCTCTCCATGATTTCTTCTTTTTCCTTTGAAGTCATTTGTCCATGGATCTTTTCAACTTTAATATCACGAAATAAGCCTTTTTTGAGCTTTTTATAAACTTCTTCTACAGAAATTATATTAAGCTCTTCATTTTTAGAAATTAGGGGAGTTACAATATATCCCTGCCTTCCATTTTTAATTTCCTCATAAAGTCTTTTATAACTTAGTTCTCTTTTTTCGGCATTTAAAATTTTAGTTTTAATTTTTTTACGCCCCGGAGGAAGATCCGTTATAGTTGATATTTCTAGGTCTGAATAGATCGTTAGGGCCATTGTCCTTGGAATTGGAGTTGCTGACATAACAAGCACATCTGATGCCTTATTTTTATTTAAAAGTTTAGCTCTTTGGTTTACTCCAAACCTATGCTGTTCATCAGTTATTAATAGACCGATATTATTAAAAATAACATCATCTTCAATAAGTGCATGAGTTCCTATTAATAGAAGAGGACTCTTGCTGTTTATTTTTTTTAGTATCTCATCTCTTTCACTTTTTTTGGTGCTTCCTGTTAATAAATATATATCAACATTAAATTTTTTGTATATTTCTTTTGCTTCTTCAAAGTGCTGCTTGGCTAAAATTTCAGTAGGAACCATAAATGCTCCTTGGTATCCATCTTCAATAACATTAAATAAAGCTGTAAGTGCAACTATTGTTTTTCCTGACCCAACATCTCCCTGAAGAAGCCTATTCATTGGATAATTTCTTTTTTGATCTAATAAAATTTCTCTTATACTTAGAGACTGACTTTTAGTTAATTTATATGGAAGAGAGTCTTTAAAAGTTTTCAAGTTTTCACTCATATTAAAAACTATTCCACTTTCATCATCTATTCTAATAGACTTAGCAAGTAGTATTTTCAAAGAATATGAAAACATCTCTTGAAATTTCAATCTATCAAGAGCATCTAAAAGATTTTCTTTTGTTTTAGGAAAATGAACATTTCTAATTGCCATATCTAAAGAAACTAACTTTTCCTTTTCTAAAAATTCCTTTGGTATATTTTCATTTATAACAGATCTCTCAAGAACTTGAATTAAAAGTTTTTTTATTAAATTATCACTAACTCTGCCCTTTAAATGATATTTAGGTTCAATTGGATTTACACTTTTAGATGATTTCGGGTTAACAGATTCTATATTTTTACCCTTAATTTCAAATTTACCTACCAAAGTATAAGTTTCTTTTATAGAATAATTATTAACTACATAGGGCATATTAAACCATGTAACCTTAAGTTTTCCGTAATTTGTACTAAAATAGCCTGTTACTATAGTTTTACCAGTTCTTGTTCTAAAGGGCCGGTTTATTTTAATCAAAGTTGCTTCCATACTTACAAGATCTATTCCGTTAAAAAACACAGGATTTTCTTCATTTATAGTTTCATAGGTTCTTGGAAAATAAGTGAGGAGATCAAAAATCGTATAGATACCCATATTATTTAAATTTATTTTTGTCTTTTCTCCTACGCCTTTTAAATTTAAAACTGAGCTATAAATATCCATAATTCCTCCCAAAGTATAAAAAAAAGGCCTAAGCCTCTTTTTATTCTACAGCTATAATGAAATAATAAAGTGGTTGAAGGCCTGGAAGACTCATTATATCTACATCTGGATACTCATCTTCAAGTTTTGCAATATGCTCCTCAAATTCTTCTTCATCAACATCTTCTCCATAAAATATTGTTACAGAAGAGCTTTCATCATCCACCATACCAGCTATAAGAACATTTAAAAGAGGATAAAGTTCTTTTCCAACCTCTTTTATTTCACCTTCAAGAAGTCCTAAAAAGTCTCCTTGAGATATCGCTCTATCATCTATTTCTGTGTCTCTTACTGCATATGTTATAGCTCCGGATTTAACTTCAGCTAAACTTTCTGTCATAGCTTCTATATTTTCATCAATATCTGCATATGAATTAAAAGCTGTCAAGGCAGTCACTGCTTGAGGAATAGATTTTGTTTCTATAACCCTAACATCTTTATCTGAAATATCTCT
>JAAZDF010000223.1 GCA_012512905.1 Clostridium sp. | reverse complement strand
GGCTATAGTTGGTAGCCTTGAATCTGGTATTCATGGTGACCATAGTACTTTATTTGTAAAATCGATATTAGACGGAATTACATCAATACTCTTAGCATCTACTTTAGGGATAGGTGTTATATTTTCTGCGATTCCTGTTTTTTTATATCAAGGCACAATAACATTACTTGCAAATGGTGCCATAAACTTATTAACTCCAGAAGTAATAAATGAAATGTCTGCAATAGGTGGAATATTAATTATGGCTATTGGAATAAACATTCTTGGATTAAAGAAAATAAAGGTTGGCAATATGCTACCAGCAATTCTTTTACCCATAATATATTATCTTATAGTTAGCTTAGTTAATTTTACATAATTAAACTGTAGGTGTCCATGTTTCAATACTAGCATCATAGTAATATTATAAAAATATAATAATTTTAAAACACCGGTAAACACGGATATTTTTTTAGTAATAATTTTAAGAAGTAGTTTAAGAAAAGGATTTTAACGTTTAACTTAAAAATTAAAAAATATATATATGATAAATTGGTAAATATTAAAGAAAAATTTTGTTTGATGTAAGATTTATTTACTAATATCACAGAAGCATGATATTTGCTTAAAGAATATAAGTTGAAAAGTATAAATAGTTAGAAAATGTTTTTATAGTTATAAAATTATATGTATTTGTCATTCAGATTGAAGTGTTTGTCATTCAGAATGAATACGTGAATTGCTTCTTATGATAACAAAGAGTAATTTAGTAGTAATTCTTATTTATAATTGACTTTTGAAGTTTTAAAACTCTAGTTTGTCTTTATAATTAACTTGAATTTGTTTTTAAAAGTTAATCGGAGGAGTATATGAAAACAAAAAAATATATATTTATTACTTTTATTTCTATATTTATTTTTTGGTTAGTTTGGACAAATATTAATATTACAACTACCCATATTGAAATTGAAAACAAAAAAATACCATCAGGTTTTGATGACTTTAAAATTGCCCAAGTTTCGGATTTGCATAACTACCAATGGAGTGAAAAATTGATTAGAAAGATCAATATGGAAAGTCCCGATATAATAGCTATTACCGGAGATTTAGTCGATTCTTCAAAGACTGACTTTGATGTTGCTTTACAGTTTATACAAGATACTAATAAAATTGCCCCAATTTACTATGTAACGGGAAATCATGAGGCATGGCTTGAGGATTATAGTGTTTTGAAAGAACAATTAGAAAAATTGAATGTTAATATGATGGATGATAGGTCTTTATTTATAGAAAAAGACAGTAATAAGATACAAATTTTAGGAGTTCAGGATCCTGATTTTGTTGAACGAATGAATAGCGGAAATATCCAAGGAGAAATAGTTCGTATTAAAACAAGTGAAATATTAAATAAGGATTACTTCAATATTGTTTTAAGCCATAGACCAGAACATTTCGAGGAATATGTAAAGGTTGGAGCTGATTTAGTTTTGACAGGACATGCTCATGGAGGACAGGTTAGAATTCCATTTTTTGGTGGATTAGTAGCTCCTAACCAAGGGTTTTTTCCAGAATATACAGAAGGAATTTATAATAAAAAAAATACAGATATGATAGTGAGTAGAGGTTTAGGTAATTCTATAATTCCAATTAGAATAAATAATACTCCTGAGTTAGTAATTATTAAGTTAAAAACAAAATAAAACTACTTATATTGCTTTGATGTGCTAGGGTCATTTTGTTATTTACAATAGGTTTAATATTAATAAATTATTTTAAAAGTCTGGCTTTGAGTTTTGTTATTTTTTGAGAAATATTATAAATTTAACATGAAAAATATAAAACAATAAACTTTGTAAATATCTGAAGGAATCGTTTCGTGCTGTCATAAATTTGACAATAATTATTAAGCCTTCCCTGTTAAAGTAATAATATAATACTTATATAAAAAGGAGGTAGCTTATGAAAAAATATATTGTAACATTTATTTTATTATTTAGTTTTACTTTATCGTCATGCGGAAAATCTATTTCAAAAAAAGCAGTAAATTTGATGGAAGATATTCCTCGAAGTGATTTAGTCCCAGTAGAAATTTCATCTCTAAACAAAGATGGTGGAGCTAAAAAAGAAGAAATCACAGATTTTGCATTAAAACTTTTAAGTGAAAATTTTGAGAAGGAAAATATTTTAATATCACCCCTGTCCATAGTATCTGCATTAGCTATGGTGGCTAATGGAGCAAATAATCAAACTCTATCTGAAATGGAGAAGGTTTTAAACTCTGATATACAGGAACTAAATGATTATTTAAAGGCCTATAAAGCATATTTACCAAATAATAAAAAATATGAAGTAAGCCTTGCAAATTCCATATGGTTTAAAGATGATAAGAATTTGAATGTAAAAGAAGAATTTCTTAACATTAATAAAGACTACTATGATGCTAGTGTTTACAAAACGCCTTTTGATAAAAAAGCAAAAGATGATATAAACGCCTGGGTAAATCTTAAAACAAAGGGAATGATAGAAACTCTTTTAGCAGAACCACCGTCCGAAGATACGATTATGTACCTTATAAATGCTTTATCTTTTGATGCAGAGTGGGAAGATATTTATCATGAAACTCAAATTTATCCAGGTGAATTTAATGTGGAAAATGGAAACAAAGAACCAGCAGAATTTATGAGTTCTTCTGAGCATATTTATCTTGAAAATGAAAATGTCACAGGATTTATGAAGCCATATAAAGATAGTAAATATGCTTTCGTTGCTATGCTTCCAAGAGAAAATATCCAAATGGCTGATTTACTAAAATCTATTGAAGCTAAAGACATTTTAAGTTTAATTGAAAACAAGAAAGACAATAAAGTTTATACTGAAATTCCAAAGTTTTCTGTAGACTATAGTACTATGTTAAACGACTCCCTTCAAAGTCTTGGGATTATAAATGCTTTTGATAGCGAAAAAGCTGATTTCACAGGTATTGGAAAATATAATGATAAGAATATATATATAAGCCGAGTAATACACAAAACTAAAATAGAAGTGAATGAAAAAGGAACAAAAGCAGGTGCTGTAACTGCAGTTGAAATGGATACTACATCAGCGCCAATTGAAGAACCAAAAGAGGTTGTCCTAGACCGGCCATTTATTTATATGATAGTTGATACTGAAGAAAACCTACCTCTTTTTATCGGCAGCTTAATGAATGTCAATTAAAAATAAGTCTTCTGAGCTCTTTAATATCCTGCATTGCAAAGTTAATCATGAAAAAAAGTTTTAAGTTTTATTTATTATGCATAGCTAATAGTTAAAGACTCTGATCATTTTGACATGTCACTATGACCAGAGTCTTCTAACTATAGCATTTTAACTAGCTCTACTACATAAAATTCAGTTTTACAAAAATCTATCCATTAAATATTAAAATATTATAATCAAAAAAAGAATTAATCTTTTGATAAGAAATTTCTTTTAGGCTATTGATTTATTAAATTGCCATGATATACTTAGTTGCTATTATAAACTAGCTTAAATTCAGCTATGGATATTAGACTTGATAATAATTTTTTTAAATTAAAATAAACAATTTAAGGATCATAAAATTATGTACAACCTTTTTTATTTAAAATAAAAGAGGCTTTTAAATTTTTGTAAGCTTTTATACTATGTTCTGAGTTTTCGTTAAATCTATGTTAAATATGATTACAATAGGTTAATAAATCTTTATAAATAGAGTATTATTAACTTTAACATGTAATTTATCAATTGGAGGATACAAATGGGCTTAACTATGTTTATCGGACTACTAGGTGGTCTTGGATTATTTTTATATGGAATGAATTTAATGGCCGATGGGTTGGAAAATGCTGCTGGCTCTAGACTTAAATTTATATTAAAGAAAGTAACATCAAATCCTGTTAAAGGAGTTTTCGTAGGTGCTCTTGTAACTGTCCTTGTACAATCAAGCTCTGCCACAACGGTTATGCTTGTTGGTTTTGTTAACTCTGGACTTTTAAATTTAGTTCAAGCAACATCGGTTATTATGGGAGCTAATATAGGAACAACTGTTACAGCTTTAATCATATCTCTTGATATATATGCAGTAGTACCTATATTTATTTTTGTAGGTTCTTTAATGCTTTTATTTTCAAAGGCAAGTAAAAGAAGAGACCTAGCAAATATTTTACTTGGATTTGGGCTACTTCTTCTTGCAATGAAACTTATGAGTGATGCTATGATGCCTCTTAGGGAGTCAGAGACTTTCGCGAACCTTATTATAGCAGTTAGTGATAGATGGTATCTTGGGCTGGTCCTAGGTCTTGTTATGACCCTTTTAATACAATCAAGCTCGGCAACTACAGCAATACTTGTTGCTCTTACGACAACGGGTAATATAACCCTTCAAATTGCTTTCCCGATTATAATCGGAGCAAATATAGGAACTTGTATAACCCCACTTCTTTCATCAATCGGAACCAATAAAACAGCTAAAAAAGCCGCTTTAATCCATCTGCTTTTCAATGTTTTAGGGGCTATTATATTTATTCCGCTAGGAGATAAACTTATTCAGCTTGTACTAATGACTGGTATAGAAAGTGTAAAAGCGCAAATAGCATATTTACATATTGTATTTAATATATTAAATACACTAGCATTATTACCTTTTTCAAGTTTATTGATATATATAGCTAATAAAGCTATTGGTTCAAAAGATGATAAAAAGGTTGAGATTCTTGATAGAAGACTTCTTCAAACTCCTTTTATAGCTGAAGGTCAGGTTATTACTGAAACTCTTAATATGGCAAGCATAGCAAGAGAAAATGTTAAACTAGCAACAGAAGCTTTTTTAGATAACAATCTTGATAACTATGATAAAATAAAAAAGAATGAAGCAAAAATAAATGAACTTACGGAAATAATAACTAATTTTCTAGTTGATTTATCTTTATCGGGTATAGATATAAATGAATTTACAAGAATCAAAGATACTTACTATGTACTTAATGATATAGAAAGAATGGGAGATCATGCTGAGAATATCCTTGAAATTGCAAAGGAAAAATCAAAAAAAGATGTCACTTCATCCTTTAAGGGAAAAGAAGAAATTGTTAATATATTTGATTATACTATGCGCTCAGTTGATACAGCTCTTAATTCCTATAAAGATAATGATAAGGATCTTGCAAGAGAGATATTTAAAACAGAAGAAATGATTAATAACCTTCAAAAAGAATACAAAAAGGCTAATATGGAAAGACTTAATAGTGGAGATGTAAATGCTTTAGCTGGAATTTTATTTGTAGATATTCTTTCAAATCTAGAAAGAATAGGAGACCATGCTAAAAATATTTCAGAAGTTGTAATTACAGAGGTGTATTAATTAAGGCTAAACTATCTAGAAATTAAAAAGGCTTTGCTTATCAGAGCACTGATATAGACAAAGCCTATTTTATTTATTTAAAGTCATTAAAACATTTTAAATGATCATCACTGGCAACTGATTTAAAGGCATTTATAACTGCCTTTTCAACTACATAAGCCGATAAGGACTGGATTACATTTATATCTGCTTTAACTTTATTAGATGATAAAACAAAGAGGGTATCTCCATCCATTGATGTATGAACAGGTTTAATTGATCTAGCTAGGCCATTATGAGCGGAAGAGGCTACCTTATTAGCCTGGGCTTTTGTGATATCTCCATTAGTAAGAACTGCACCTATAGTTGTATTACTAGGAAAGCCGCCTTTAAAACCTTGAACAAGTAAGGAAAATGTATCTTGCACCTTACCATCAAGAATAGGTCCGCCTATAAGAGTGTTATTTTCATAAATACTGCCAAGAGCATTGAGTCCAATTATTGCTCCAATCTCAAGATTATTTATTTTTATAGCAAAGCTACCAACACCTGACTTCATTGAAGCTTCATATCCAAGGATTTTTCCAATTGTTGCGCCTGCGCCAACACCTAGGGGACCATCTTTATAATTATTTTTAAATGCATTTTGGGCGCTTAGGTATCCCATATTTTTATCAGGGCGAACTTTACTGCCTTTATAGTCAAGATCAAAAATTATAGCTGATGAAACTATAGGAACTTTGCCGTATCCTGTATCAAAGCCTATATCCTTCTCTTCTAGAAAAGTCATTACACCCGACGCAGCGTCAAGGCCAAAGGCACTTCCACCTGCTAGGACTACTGAGTGTATTTTATCTATAGTCTCCTCTGAGGCTATAAGATCAGTCTCACGGGTGCCAGGAGATCCACCTCTAACATCTACACCAGGGGTTGCACCAGACTTTGATATAATAGTAGTAACTCCAGTTCCAGAATCTATTTTTTCTGCATTTCCGATAAGAAAACCATCAATATCTGTAATCTTAATAATATCCATATATAGGACTCCTTTCCAAGTATATTCTTACCAGTATTATACATGAAATTATATACTGACAGAAGTTTATTATTTAACGATATTACATTCTAAAAGCTTGGAAAAATTAAAATTTAAAAACAATTATCTAGTAATAATATTTGTTATAATATGTTATAATTAAACATATAAATACATTTTAGTAAAATAAAGATTAAAATTTAATAAAGTTGTATCTTATTGAAGAGTTTTGTAAAATATTTTAAATAATAGCTTGCAACTAGGCTTAAAGGCCTTTTTTTTAACTGAATTATTATATTGTTTAATAAAGCTAAGTTTGATAAGACGAATTTCAATCTTTGGGGAGTTTGAAATGGATTATTGTTGTTTATCGAGATGCTTTTGAAATTAAGGAGTAGATAGAATTTGAAAAAGCAAAAATACAATGAAGAAATTGTACAAGATGATTTTAGAGGAAGCCATAAAAGACTCACCCCCGAACTATTTGAAGAACTATCAAAATACAAAGTAAAAAAGTCTGAGACAATAACTCGGCTACACAGTGAATATGAGGAACCTGTGATAATCTTAAGAGCAAATTATCCAGGACTTAACAAGATGAACGAGTCAACCAAGCTTATTGTAAAAGAAGTATCTATTAATTTTGAAGATATTTTTAAAACAAGAATTTTATATAGGCAGTACTATGAAACTCTAGAAGGACCTATTATTTTCTATGTGGTTAGAGGAGATTCAAAAACTTTAAAAGAAAACTCGATTTTTATTGAAGAAAACCATGATTTAGGTAGATTTATTGATATAGATGTATATGATGTAAACGATGAATACAGGATAAGCCGGATGGATCTTTACTATAAACCAAGAAACTGTTTTTTATGTGATAAACCTGCCTTTGAATGCTCGAGAAGTAAATCGCATACAGAGGAAGAGTTAATAGATCATTTAAAATCAAATCTTAAAGAATATCTAGAGAAAAATAAAAAATAAAACTAAACTTAAATTCTAATTTGAATAAGACACTATCAGGAGGTAAATTATGAAACAAGGTATTGCCGCGTCTAAGGGCTATGCAATAGGTAATGTTTTAATAAAAAAACATGCGGAGATTAAAATTACTGACAATAAAATAGAAGATATTGAGAAGGAAAAAATACTTTTAAAAGAAGCTGTAGAAAAATCCAAACATCAACTTGAGGATGTTAAAAGGAAAGTTTTAGAATCTATGGGTGAGGAAGAAGCTAAAATTTTTGAAGCACATATTATGTTTTTTGATGATCCAGAATTTGTAGGTTCTATTGAAAATGAAATAGAAAATAATTTTTCAAATGCCATGCAAGCAACTTATATGATAAGTGAAAATTTTATTGCAATATTTGAATCTATGGATGACGATTATATGAGGGAAAGAGCTGCAGATATAAAAGATGTATCTAAAAGGCTTTTAAGAAACCTTGTAGGAATAGATGATAATTTTATTATAGAAGACAAAAATACTATAATAGTATCAGAGGATTTAACTCCATCGGATACAGCTTCCCTTGATAGAGAAAAAGTAATTGCATTTTTAACTGATATAGGCGGAAAAACAAGTCATAGCGCTATTATGGCAAGAACTCTTGAAATACCTGCTATTGTAGGAATGAAAGATATATCTAAGGAACTAGAAAACGGTGATTTTATAATAGTGGATGGCTTTAAAGGTGAGGTTATAGTAAATCCAGATGAAAATGCAATAGATAAATATAAAGAGCTTAATGATAAGTTTTTAGCTGAAAAAGAAGAGCTTAAAAAACTTAAAGATGTTCCTGCAATAACAAAATCAGGAAAAAGAATAGAAGTTGCAGCAAACATTGGAAGTCCAGATGATATAGATAGTGCTATTGCTAATGGCGCAGATGGAATAGGTCTTTTCAGAACAGAATTTTTATATATGGATAGGGATGAAATGCCTACTGAAAAAGAGCAGTTTGAATCATATAAATATGTTTTAGAAAAAATGGAAGGAAAACCAGTTGTTATAAGAACTCTTGATATTGGGGGAGATAAAAAACTATCCTACCTTGATATGCCAGAAGAGATGAATCCATTTTTAGGTTACAGGGCAATAAGACTATGCCTTGATCAAAAAGATATTTTCAAAGTTCAGTTAAGGGCACTTTTAAGAGCTTCAGTTTTTGGAAATCTTAAAGTAATGTATCCAATGATTTCGTCAATTGGTGAGTTTAACGAAGCTATGGACCTTGTAGACCTTTGTAAAAAAGAGCTAGACTCTGAAGGACTTAAATATAGTAATGATATTGAATGGGGAATAATGGTAGAAATACCAGCAGCTGCAGTAATGGCAGACGAACTTGCAAAAGATGTAGACTTCTTTTCAATAGGTACAAATGATTTAATTCAATATACTCTGGCAGCAGATAGGATGAGTGAGAAGGTTTCATACCTTTATGACCCTATGCATCCGGCAGTTTTAAGGCTTATAAAAATGACTATAGAAGGAGCTCATAAAGAAGGAAAATGGGTTGGAATGTGCGGAGAAATGGCTGGAGATGAGGAAGCTATAACAACTCTTTTAGACTATGGCTTAGATGAGTTTTCCATGTCAGCATCGTCAATTCTTGGAGCGAAAAAAATAATATTAGAATCAAAATAAAGAGAGGTAAATTATGATTAAAGATTTAACAAAAGAAGATTTTAACTCAGAGGTAATAGAAAGTAAAGGAATAGTACTTGTTGATTTTTGGGCGCCATGGTGTGGTCCTTGTAAAATGCTGGCTCCACTTTTTGAAGAGCTTGACAGCGAAATGGATGATGTTAAGTTTGTAAAGGTAAATGTAGATAAAAATGTAAGCCTTGCAAGAGAATACAAAGTTCAAAGTATCCCGACCCTTGTTGCTTTTAAAGATGGAGTGGCTACAGGTCAGTTAAGTGGATTTAGACCAAAAGAAGAACTAGTAAGCTTTATAAATTCAAACAAATAATTCTTTAAATTTTAAAAGAACTAAAAATTAAGCTACATTTAATTTCTAGTTCTTTTTTTATTTAATTTTTGAATTGATAATTAAAGAGCCTATTTAAGTAGATATGGTCCTTGAGTGAAAAGTTAACTAAGAAAGTGATTAATTAATTCGATAATATGTGATAAATTGAATTTTTTAAGTTATAATAATATATATCAGTGATTAATTAAATTAGGCGGTAAATAAGTGAAATTTTTACGGGGGTGCAGGTTTGGAGACATTTAATACAGTAATAAATACAGCAAAAAATATAAATATAACAGCAGTAATAGATATTTTACTTGTTTCGGCATTATTATATAGAACTTATTGGCTTATAAAAGAAACCAGAGCTGAGCAGCTTCTTCGTGGGATAATATTAATTCTTTTACTTATTCCTATAAGCTATATGCTTAACTTAACTATGGTTTATACGATTATATCCAAAACAATAACAATTTCTTTAATATCTATAATTATTATATTTCAACCAGAAATTAGAAGAATGCTTGAGCACATAGGGCGAAGTGCATTTACAGATAACAAGTTTCTAGTAACTGGGGAATCACTGGAAGATGTTGTGGATGAGATAGTATATGCTGTGGATAACTTAAGTCAAGCTAAAATTGGGGCTCTCCTTGTAATAGAGCAGGACACAGGTCTTGGTGAAATAATAAGTACAGGAGTTGCTGTTGATGCAGTGGTTACCCAGAGCTTAATTGAAAATATTTTTGTTCCAAATACGCCTCTACATGATGGGGCAACAATTATCAGAGGTAATAGGATAGCGGCCTCTAGCTGCGTTCTTCCCTTAACTGAAAACCAAGATATAAATAAAAAACTAGGTACAAGGCATAGAGCGGCCCTGGGTCTTAGTGAAGTGTCAGATGCCCTTGTTGTTATAGTTTCGGAGGAAACAGGAACAATTTCTCTTGCACTAAATGGTAAACTTGTTAGAAACTATGAAAGAGAAAGACTAAGAAATATGCTGATAAAAATAATTAGTACAAAAATTGAACGTGGGACTACATGGAAGGAGAGGATTCAGGCATGGCTAAAGAGAAGAAAAGAGACATCTTTGTAAGAATTTTAAGTGTGCTTGTTTCCTTTTCTCTTTGGATATATATAGTAAATGTTGAAAATCCTCAAAAAACTACAAAGGTAAATAATGTACCTGTTAAGATTGAAAATATAAAAAGTTTAGAAGATCAAAGACTCGCACTTCTTCCCAATCAGGAAGTAACTGTAACCCTTGAGATATCAGGGAATGCATCTACAGTTTACTCTGTAACTCCAAGTGATTTTAGGGTTGTTGCAGATCTTAGCGACCTAGCTTTAAAAAAAGGTGAGAATTTTGTGCCGATAGAGATAACATCTTTTCCTAATGGAGTTGATGTGTCAGCAAATCAAAATGTAAAGGCTATAGTAAACATAGATGAATATGCTGAGAGAGAAGTAAATATAGCATCAGACTTTGTAGCAAGTCCTGCTAGGGGGTATCATGTTAATGATATAAGTGTAAATCCAGGTGTAGCTACAATTAAAGGACCATCAGAATATGTAAATAAGGTAACTTCTTTAACTGTAAAGGGTATAAAAGATAATCTAAATGAGGACTATAAAGAAATTTCATCAATTATTCCTATAGATGAAAATGGAAATGAAGTATCAGAAATTGTTATAACACCTTTATTTGTTGAGGTTTTAGTTACGGTTTATAGAACTAAAACTGTTCCAATAAATATAGATGTAGTTGGAAGTCCAGGAGAAGGGATAGTTATCAAGGACCTTACTCCAGTTCCCGGAGAGATATTAATATCAGGACCTGACTCTATACTTAACCAGGTAAATAAAATAGATACAGAAAAACTTGATGTAAGCGAGATAACAAAAAGCCAAGAAGTAATTCAGCAGCTGATTCTTCCAAAGGATATTAAAGCTATTAATGGAGAAGGAAGTGTTATTACATCTGTTGAAGTTGAGGTTTCCTCTGAACTGGCTATAAATAAAAATATTAATATAATAGGCCTTGATGAAGCATTAAATGCAAGTCTAAGCATTGATTCTATTAATATTAATGTTAAAGGACCAAAGAGTAGACTAGATACTCTTGAGGAGAATGCTGTTTTAGCAGAGATTAATCTTGCAGGATATGGTGAAGGAACTCATGAGATAGAGCCTAAAATTGTTGTACCGTCAGGACTTACCTTTGTATCAAAAGATCCAGAGATAATATCAGTAATCCTTAAGTTAAAAGAAGAAGAAGTAGAAGAAGAAGCTGGAAACTAGCGTGTAATCTATATTTACATTCTCCTCTTTAAGTAATCCAATGAAATTAAAAAAAATTTCTAGAATACTTAAAGGGGAGGTTAGTGTAAAATTACTGTAGGAAAAAAAATGTGAGAACAACTCCAT
>JAAZDF010000222.1 GCA_012512905.1 Clostridium sp. | reverse complement strand
TATCTAATCCATCATAAACATAAAGGTTTGATATTGTAGATTTAGTTATCTCTCCTTTTGTATTTATTATCCCAATTTGCTGGGTTCTATGAGCTTTTCCTCTTACTATTTTCCCAATAGCAATTTTTCCAACATAATCATTATAATCAAGAGTTGTTACAAGAAGCTGTAGTGGCCCGTCTATATCTCCTTTTGGAGCCTCAACAAAGTCTACAATTTCTTGAAATAAAGGCTGCATACTGTCTGTTTTATCATCAAGATCTTTTACAGCATATCCATCTTTTGCAGAAGCATATATTATAGGAAATTCACACTGCTCATCTGTTGCTCCTAGTTCTATAAAAAGGTCGAAAATCTCATCAATTACTTCGTCTGGTCTGCTGTTTTCTTTGTCTATTTTATTTATTACAACCATTGGTTTAAGTCCAGCTTCAAGAGCCTTCTTTAGTACAAATTTTGTCTGTGGCATTGCTCCTTCATTTGAATCAACAACAAGTAGTACAGAATCAACCATCATTAGTACTCTTTCAACTTCACCACCAAAATCTGCGTGGCCTGGTGTGTCTACTATATTTATCTTATATCCTTCATAGCTTATAGATGTATTTTTAGAAAGGATTGTTATTCCTCTTTCTTTTTCAAGATCATTTGAATCCATAACTCTATCTTCTAATTCTTCATTTTTTCTAAATATATTAGATTGTCTTAGCATTGCATCCACTAGGGTAGTTTTACCATGATCTACGTGGGCTATAATAGCTACATTTCTAATATCTTCTCTTATATATGTCATTTTTTCCTCCAATATTTTTATCAACAAATTATTATACCATATTTATTTATATATTTTCACTTGAATAAAAATATTTTTTATTTATTATAACTATGTTCCTTTATCTGCTTGTAAATTATAAACTCTTTATATGAAATTGCTATTAAAATACTAATATAATTTCAAGTTTTAGTCCTATCTATTTTATTTTTAACATTAAAAAACCATAAAAAAGAGACTGATATACAGCCTCTTCCTATAATTTTATTTAAAGTTTTATTTAATTTAAGCTCCAGGCCCTATTATATCTACACCTATAGCTTCATTAATTAATTTCATTATGTCTTCAATCAATATAGAAAACTTTGATTCTGCCTGTAAATATTCATTTACAAAGTCATTTTCATCAATAACTTTTCCAAAATCTTCCATTTTCTTTTTAGTTTCTTCTGAAACTTCACCTTTTTCTGTAACTTGAGTGTAAGCTTCTATTTGAATTTCTCTAAAACCTTGTAAGATTTCTTGAGTTTCTTTATCTTCATTTACTTTTAAAGTTAATTCTCTAAATTTCACTACATCTTCGTCTTCTCTTAATGCTTTTGCAAATTTGTTAGCTTCATCGTAAATATTCAATATAAATCCTCCTAGTTAAATCTCCATAATTATTGGTAGTATCATTGGTCTTCTTTTTGTTTGTTTGTATAAATATCCTCTTAAAGAATCTTTTATCATTGTTTTAAGTACGTTCCAATCAGTGATATTGTTATCCTCGCATTCATCTAAAACATTTCTTACAAGCTTTCTTGAATTTTCAAGAAGTGTTTCCGCTTCTCTTACAAATACAAATCCTCTTGTAATAATATCTGGTCCTGCAATAACAAGTCCACTTTCTTTTTCGATTGTAACAACTACCGTGATAATTCCATCTTCACTTAAATGTTTTCTATCTCTAAGAACTATTCTTCCAACATCACCAACGCCAAGTCCGTCAACAAGAACTTGACCAGACGCTACACTACCATTTTTTCTGATACTATTTCTTTCAATTTCTATAATATCTCCATTTTCAGGCATAATAATTTTGCTTTTATCAAGGCCCATCTTCACAGCTAAATTTGCATGTTCTCTTAAGTGTCTTGCTTCACCGTGAACTGGTATAAAATGTCTTGGTTTAACTAGAGAATGGATAAGTTTTATCTCTTCTCTGCATGCGTGACCTGATACATGAACATGCTCAAGTTTGTCATATATAACATCTGCACCAAGTCTATATAAATTATTGATTGTATTAAATACTGATTTTTCATTTCCTGGAATTGCAGATGATGAAAATATTACAGTATCACCTCTTTTAATTTGAACTTGTCTGTGCATAGAATTTGCCATTCTTGAAAGAGCAGCCATTGGCTCTCCTTGGCTTCCTGTTGTTACTATAACAATCTCGTCGTCTTTGTAATTTTTTATATCATTTACAGATATTATATGTTTATCATCAATTTCTAAGTATCCAAGTTCCTGTGCTAGGGGAATTATATTTTCCATAGATCTCCCTGAAACTGCAATTTTCCTTCCATTTTCAATTCCAGCTTCCATTATCTGCTGAATTCTATGAATATTTGAAGCAAAACTTGCAATAATTATTCTTCCACCTACACCATGAAATATCTTTTTAAAAGTTTCTCCAACTGTTGTTTCAGAAAGTGTATATCCTTCTATGTCAACATTTGTAGAGTCGGCTAGCATTGCTACTACCCCTCTTTTTCCAAGCTCTGCAAATCTTTCAAGATCAATTACCTTACCATCAACAGGTGTATAATCCACCTTAAAATCTCCTGTAAATACAACTGCTCCTAGTGGAGTGTGAACTGCTATCGCTGTTGAATCTGCAATTGAATGGTTAACTGCAATAAACTCAACGGACATTGATCCAAGTCTTATTATATCTCTTGGCTTAACTGTATTAAGTGTCACCTTTCCTAGAAGCTTATGCTCTTTAAGCTTTATTTCAATAATACCCAAAGTAAGCTTTGTTCCGTATACTGGAACATTAATTTCTTTTAACACATACGGCAATGCACCTATATGGTCTTCATGGCCGTGAGTTATAAAAATACCCTTTATTCTTTCTTTGTTTTTTATAAGATAAGATACATCAGGTATAACAACGTCAATTCCAAACATATCATCATCTGGGAATTTAAGTCCACAGTCAACGATAATTATTTCATCTTTATATTCAAGAACCGTTAGGTTCTTTCCAATTTCATTTGTTCCGCCAAGAGGTATAATTCTTATATTATCATTCTCTTTTTTCATTTTCTAATTTCCTCCTTAAAGTTTCTTCTTCCTCTTTAGCGCACTCATGACAAATTCCGTAAAACTTTAAGCTATGATCTAATATTTCAAATTTATACTCTTTCTCTATTTCATCTTCTATAGGTTCTAAAAGATCATCCATAAACTCTAAAACTTTAGAGCATGAAATGCATATCAAATGATGATGAGTATGGTTCTCACCTTCTCTTGTAAGCTCGTATCTTGTTGAACCATCTTGAAGGTCTAGTCTTGTAACCAGCTCCTCCTGATGCATTAAAACGAGAGTTCTGTATACTGTAGCAAGCCCTATTTCAGGTTTTTCTTTTTTGACTAAGTCAAAAATTTCCTCCACTGTTAAATGGCTTCCTATTTTGCTTATTATAACATCTACTATAGCTTCTCTTTGAGGTGTTAATTTATAATTAGCCTCTTTGAGTTTTTTTATGATTTTAGTTTTATAATCATTTTTTAATTCATAGTCCATAATTAATTAAGTTCCTCATCATTAAAAATAAGATTATATGCCTCTTCAATCATGGCTATTTCAACGTCATTATCCACAGTTTCAAAATACTCTGTGTTGTCTTCATCATAGACAACTTTTAATGCAGTATATATAGGTTCCTCTTCTTCTTCATCCAAAGGAGAAACAATATAATACTCAACATCTTCAACTTCCAAACGAGTGACAATCTCAACTTCTATCTCTTTACCATCTTCACCTGTAAGTACAATTATATCTGTCATATCTTCCATAATTTTCACCTCTTTGTTCATTTTGTGCTACTAATTCTATCTAAATATCCCTGAAGTATATAGATGGATGCTATCTTATCTACTAAACCTTTACGTTTTTTTCTAGATAAATTTCCTTCTATCATAGCCCTTTCGGCCTGCATAGTTGTTAGACGCTCATCCCAGTAAACAATTTCTATACCAAACTTTTCTTTTATCTGTTTACCAAATTCCATAGTTTTCTCAGCCTGAGCTCCAATTGTACCATTCATATTTTTTGGAAGGCCAATAACTATTTCCTTTATCTCATAATTTGAAAATATTTTTCCTAATTCTTCAAAATCATAATCCAAAGATTTTCTTCGTATAGTTTTAAGTCCCTGAGCAGAAAATCCAAGCGGATCACTAACTGATACGCCTATTGTTCTATCACCAACATCTAAACCAATATACCTCATAAATAAATTAAATCCTTTCAATCAAAGCAGTATTTTAAGTGCACTGCTTTATTAATATATTTAGGTCCTTTATAAATAAAGGGGATACCCGTGGATATCCCCCGTTATTGCTTATTATTTAATATTAAGGTAAGATCTTAAAACTTCTTCTAAAATCTCATCTCTTTCTAGCTTTCTAACAAGAGCCCTCGCTCCATTGTAGTTTGTTATATATGTAGGGTCACCAGATATTAAATATCCAACTAATTGATTCACAGGATTATAACCCTTCTCTTGAAGAGCTACATAAACTTCTTCAAGTATAGTTTTTGTCAGATCCTTTTTACTTTTTTCTAAATCAAATTGCATTGTATGATCTTTATTACTCATTTTAGCGTTACCTATTAAAGTAACTCCACCCCCTAAATATTTATACCAGTGTTTATATTATAAGTTATTATTATTAAATTGTATATAGCCCTTACTTAAGTTTGTCTTCTATAAGCTTATTAGTATACTCTAAAGCTTCCATTAACTTTTCAGGTTTTCTTCCACCTGCTTGAGCCATATCAGGCCTTCCACCGCCGCCGCCACCTGCAATTTTAGCAATTTCTTTAATCATATTTCCAGCAGCAATTCCTTTTTTAATTAGGTCTTTTGATACCATTATTGAAAAATTAACCTTGCCATCTCTTTTTGTTCCAAGGACAACAACTCCAGATACAAGCCTATCTAGTACCTTTTCTGTTAAGTCTCTAAGGTCTTCTGGTTCTATATCTAGTACCTCGCCTTTTACAACAGCTACTCCATTAATATCTTCTTTCTTTTCAAGTAAATCATCTATGTTTGAAAGTGAAGACTCTTTTTGAAGGCTTTTAAGTTCTCTTTCAAGATCTTTCATTGCAGAAGGTTTGACTTTATTTTTTCTGTTAAATAGTCGTCTCCTACCTTTAAAAGTTTTCCAGCTTTAATTAAATTACTTTCTTTTTCTTTGAAAAGTTTAAAAGAGTTCATTCCAGTTACAGCTTCAATCCTTCTAACTCCAGATGCGATGCCCTGCTCTGATGTTATAACAAAAAGTCCTATTTCTCCAGTGTTTTTAACGTGGGTACCACCACAAAGCTCAACAGAATAATCTCCTGTAAATAAAACTCTAACTTCATCTCCATATTTTTCATCAAAAAGAGCCATAGCTCCGTGCTCTTTTGCTTCATCAATACTCATGATTTTTGTTTTTACTTTCATTGCTTTAAGTATTTCTTCATTTACTATTTCTTCAATTTCATAAATAGTATCTGGAGACAATTTTTCCATATGGTTAAAGTCAAATCTAAGCCTATCTTCTAATACAATCGAACCAGCTTGATTAACATGGTCTCCCAGTACTTCTTTCAAAGCTTTATGCAGAATATGAGTTGCTGTATGATTTTTCTCAATACTTCTTCTTCTTTTCTTATCAACTTTTAACTCTACATTTTTAAGTTTTATTTCACCTTCAAGGACTTCAATTATATGAATTATATTTCCATTTCTATTTACCTGAGTATCAAGTACTCTTGCTATAGAGTCGCCCTGTACAATATATCCAGTGTCCCCAACTTGTCCACCTCTTTCAGCGTAAAAAGGTGTCTTTTTTGTTTGTAGATATCCTTTTTCTCCTTTTGAAAGTGACTCTACAAGAGAGCTATCATCGGATAAGGCTAAAACTCTTGATTTATAACTAAGTTTTTTATAGCCGGTAAATTCTGTTTCAAAATAGTCTTCAATTAAATCTATACCCTTTAAGGATCCACCACTATAGTTACTTTCTTTTCTAGCACTTCTTGCTCTTTCTCTTTGTTTTTCCATTTCTTCTTTGAAACTTTCTATATCAAGAGAGATGTTTTTCTCATCAAGTATTTCTTTTGTAAGTTCTACTGGAAATCCATAGGTATCGTAGAGCATAAATGCATTTTTACCGCTAAAAATACTGTCTTCTGTTTTGCTTAAAAAATCAAAAAGCATTTCTAGGCCGGAATCTATTGTTTCAGAAAACCTTTTTTCTTCAAGTTCTACTATTTTTTTAATATAGTCTCTTCTTTCATAAAGATCTTCGTATGGGTCCTTGTAATCTTCAATTACCTTATCAATTACTTTGTTTAAGAATAATTTTTTTACCCCTAAAACACGTCCATGTCTTGATGCACGTCTTATAAGTCTCCTAAGTACATATCCTCTTCCTTCATTTGATGGTAGAACTCCGTCTCCAATTAAAAAAGCAATACCCTTGCTATGGTCTGCAATTATTCTAATAGAGATATCTTCTTCACTATTTTCACCATAAGTTTTACCAGTTATTCTTTCAACTTCTTCTATTATATCTTTTGCAAGGT
>JAAZDF010000004.1 GCA_012512905.1 Clostridium sp. | reverse complement strand
TTAGTTCTGTCAGCTAAAGATTTTCTTATAGGATCTAGAATAACAAAACCACTATCACAGAAAACAGGTATTGATACAACCCATCCCATTAAAAGAATAGCAAGATCAGGTTTCTTTTTTCCAACTAGTTTTATGATCATATCAGAAAGTTTTATAGCAGCACCAGTTTTTTCTAGTAAAATACCAATAATTGCTCCGAAAATAATTACAATTCCAATACTTTTGAATGTACCACTAAAGCCATCTCCGATAACACCAGGTATTTCAGTTAAAGGAACTCCTGAAATTAAAGCTAATAATAGGGATATACCCATAATGGATAAGAAAGGATGAATATTCAGTTTAGAAATACTAATTATCATAACAACGATAGCAACAACAAAAACAATAATTAATCCAATTCCTTGCATTTTTACATACCTCCAGTTTTTTTATACGTTTACATTAAATACATTATATAGGAAGTATGTATAAATCTATATAGTCTATATGACAAATTAATTAACTTATATTAGTTTTGCTAACAATATAGTTCATTTATTTTGTACATATAATAATTATAGTTAACTATAGGGCGGCCAGTCACTAAAAACTATTTCAAACAGTGTATTTAATTATATAAATTCATTTTAAAATAAATTATTGTATAGTTTTAAGACTATTTAACTGGTTTTATAATAAAAGTTTATCAAAAAAGATATTAATAAAGTCTTTCTTGATAAATATCCCTATAAAAATGTATAGCGTTATAGTATAGGGATGAATACTTAAGACTTCTTGGATCATACCCTGTCTTATCTTTAAGTTTAATTAAATTGTATTGAAGTGTATTTTTGTGGATAAAAAGCTTTTTAGAGGCTTCTTCTAAGGAGCCTTCGGATTCAATATAAGGTTCTAGGATAAGTATCCAGCTATGTATTTCTTCATCTGAGCAGCCTTTAAAAATATTATTTATATATTCTCTTTTGGTTGATTCAGATATTTCATTTAAAAATATTTCCATATTTATATTGTCATAAGACTTAATATCATGATTTTTGTCTCTTATAGATGTTCTGAGGGCTTTTAAAGACTTAGAGTATGAATTATTTATAAGGGTGTAATTGTCATTGTATGAGTCTATCCCGATAGCAAGCTGAACAGGAAAATCTTGTTCTATTTCTTTTTTTATGTCTTGAAATAAATTTATAACTGTGGGATCTTTTGCAATTTTTATTCCCGCTATAATATATTTTGAAAGTGTGATAACTTCATTAGCATTATTAAAAGAAGTTTTTTCTCTGATAATACTTTCTGTTTTATCAAGATATTCCTGAAGTTTTTCTTCTTTTATATTGTCATCTTTAGGTATAACGCTAATCATTACTACCCTTCTTGGAACAGTTATATCTACATTAAGAGCTTCTCCTCTTTTAATTAAATCATTATCTATTTGATTTGGAGCGCTTTCAATCCAGTCTCTAAGAAATCTTTCTCTTATTCTTTTATCTAAATATTTTTGCTCTGCATAAAATTGCTCTAAAAAGAGGATTTCACTCATTTTTTTATTATTTTGCCGTATTTTAAAACTTCTTCATCTGGACCAGTAACACCTATAACTCCTACAATATTATTATTAAATTCAATTGGAATATTGGTTCCTGTAAAAGCTCCTTCATATTCTCCATCATAATGAACAAGAAGCTGCTTTAGATTTTCATCAATTATCTTTTTAGCTCCTCCATGAAAAGTATCAATTCTATTTTTATCAGAACTAGCTATGATTATTCCCTTGCCATCCATTATATTAATGTTTTCTCCAATAATGCTATTAATTTCTCTAACGATATTCTGTGCATATTGCCTTGATAAATTCAATATATACCTCCTTAATCTATATTTGAATAAAATATATAGCTTACAGTTAATTATTGTATCTACTAATACTTAGTATAGTGTATTAAGGCCCTTATCTGAAATAGTTTATATGAATTAGAAGAAATTAGACTAAAGATTTTTATTTCTAATCTTTAAAAAAACAAATAATGGGTTTTCAAGGATTATAAGAGAGCAAATTTGATAAGCTTATAAAAAAAGAGCCCAATATGGGCCCTAAATTGTATTTGTTATAAAATTTTAATTATTTAAAAAACCTTTAACTTCTTCTAGTGTAGGAAGAGAAGTCTGAGCACCTTTTTTCGTTACGGTAAGGGCTGCTGCAGCTGTTGCAAACTTTATCGCATCAGTGATGGAATCATTTTCTAACAAAGAAAAGGCTAAGGCACCATTAAAACAATCACCTGCTGCTGTTGTATCTACTGCTTTAACTTTATAGGCACTAAATAGTGTTTTACTTTCTTTAGTCACTAAGAGAGATCCTTTGTCACCTAAAGTGACTATAAGATTTTCTAACCCTTTTTCAATCAGTACTTGAGCTGCCTTATATATGTTTTCAATAGTATCAGTTTTATGGTTTGATAAAATTTCAAGCTCTGTTTCATTTGGGGTTAAAATATCTACCATACTAAAAATATTATCATCGAGCTCGTTTGCTGGTGCAGGGTTCAGTATGGTTTTAAGATTATATTCTTTGGCTTTACTTAGGGCATACTTAACAGTATCAAGAGGAGTTTCTAGCTGGGTTATAAGAATTTTGCTTTTCTTGATTAAATCTAAAGAATTGTCTATATCTTCCTTTTCCAGTAAAAAATTTGCTCCAGAAACAACAGTTATTGCATTGTTTCCACTTTCTTCAACTACAATTTGAGCAACTCCAGTAGGCTTTTTTTCCTTTGTAAATACTTTTTCTGTGTTTACACCATCTTTTTCCAAAGAAGACTTTAAAGCCTTACCAAAAGAATCATTTCCAACAGCGCCAACCATATTAACTTTTCCAGTAAGCCTCCCTATGGCAGCAGCTTGGTTGGAGCCTTTCCCTCCAGGTATCTGAGAAAAGTCTTTGCCTAGAACAGTTTCACCAGGAACTGGTATTTTCTTAGACCTAACAACTAAATCCATATTTAAACTTCCGACAACGGTAATCATAATTATCCACTCCTATATTTGATTATAATAAATCCAACATATTTTTTTATAAATATATATATATTATAATACATAATCTTTTGAAAGATAATTATAGTTCATAAAGACTTATAATTTAAGCGAAAATTATAAATCTAGCAATTAATGCTACGAGGGGAAGACTGATTAAGGTTCTTTGCAGAAATATTATAACAAGATCTTTAAATTTTATTGGTATCTTGGAGCTAAGAAGTAGGCCACCGACCTCTGACATGTATATAAGCTGGGTTACAGAAATTACAGCTATTATAAATCTTGTCATATCACTTTTAATTGTTGCTCCTATAACTGTAGGTAAAAACATATCAGCAAATCCAACAACAAGAGTTTCTGATGCAAGAGCTGCCTCTGGGACCTTTAAAAAATTAAGTAAAGGGATAAAGGGCATGCCAAGGTACCTGAATATAGCGGTATACTCTGCTAGAATAAGGGCAGCTGTTCCAATAGCCATAACCATAGGTATAACTCCTAGCCACATATCAAGAACGTTTTTTATTCCACTTTTTAAAAACTGTTTAATATTTAATGGATTATTTTCTGCTTTATTAACTGCTCTGTTTAATGCCCAGGAAAATGTATTGAAGCCTTTTGGCACAACATCATCTAAATCTTGCTCATTATTTTTATAGTAGTTGTCTGGCTTTCTTGATAGGGGTGGTATTCTTGGTAAAATCATAGCTGTAACAATACCTATAAATGTTACTGTAAGGTAAAATGGTACAAAAAGATTTGAAAGGCCAACTGAAGATATTATTACAAGGCTAAAAGTTATAGATACAGCTGAAAAGTTAGTTCCTATAACGCAGGCTTCCCTTTCAGAGTAGTATCCTTCTTCATACTGCTTACTTGTAAGAATAACACCAATGGATCCATCCCCAAGCCAAGAAGCGATAGAGTCAATTGATGACCTTCCTGGAAGAGTAAATAATGGCCTAACTATTTTATTCAATAAAATTCCGAAAAATTCCAATAGGCCAAAGTCTAGTAATAATGGAAGAAAAATTCCTGCAAACAAAAATATAGTAAATAATGTGGGAAGAAGATCATCAAGAAGAAGTCCCCCCGTTGCGCCACTGGTTATTATGCTTATATCTGCCTTTATATATGTTAGGAAAATAAACAAAGTTCCTATAAATCTTATTATTACTTGAAAAGTACTTTTATAAAAAAGTGAATAGAAAAATTTATTTCTAATTAGTTTTTTAGGTTTTATAAGACTTATAAAAAATGTCATAAAAAAGCCTAAAGAAGATACTAGTAAAATGATAAGAGAAACCCTATCTTGTATCAAGCTAAGTAAGAGCTGGGCAAGTATTGCAACAGGTATAGTTATCTCACCCTGATATTTAATAGGCAACATAAAAAGAACTATTCCAATAAGGGATGGAATAATAAAGTTAAGTACAGATTTAATTTTTAATTTGTTATTATTTTTATAATTCATATGTCAACTCCTGTGAATAAATTAGTGCATTTATGCATTATAATGTATAAATATACAAATATCAATAGTTATTTTAGTTTTACTTGGAAATAAAAGTTTTGGGTGATAAAATCAAAGAGAAATGTGAATTAATTGAAATAATCAAAAATTTAGCTAAAGGTTCATTGTAAAAGATACAAGGAGTAAATATGATAGGATATGCGTGTAACTTTATCGGAGATAAGTCATTAAGATTTAGGACTATTAGGAAGAATAATATCACAAATGAAAAATTAACTGAAATTATAAGTCATAATTTAAATGTATTAAAAGAAATTATTCTTTATAACAAGAAAAATAAAATAAAACTATTTAGAATAACATCAGATTTAATACCCTTTGGTTCAAGTGAATTTAATACTCTTGACTGGGGAGAGGTATTTAAAGAAGAGTTTGCTGAAATAGGAAGAATTATAAAAGAGAGTAATATGAGAGTTTCTATGCATCCAGGTCAGTATACAGTTATAAATTCTTTAAGGGAGGATGTAATTGAAAGAGCATTTTGGGACTTAAATTATCATGATAAGGTACTTAATTTACTTAACTGTGATAAAACTTCTAAAATAGTTCTTCATATAGGTGGAGTTTATGGGAATAAGGAAGAGGCTATAATAAGGTTTATAAAGAATTATAGAAGATTAAAACCATCTGTTAAAAACAGATTAATAATAGAAAATGATGATAAGTCATATAATATAGAAGAAGTACTTTATATTTCAGAGAACACTGGTGCTCCTGTAGTTTATGATAACTTACATAGTAAAATAAACCCGCCGTCAGTGGAGAAAGATGACCTGTACTGGATTAATTTGGCAAAAAAAACCTGGAAAAAAGAAGATGGAAGGCAAAAAGTTCATTTTTCTATACAAGATCCTGATAAAAAACCAGGGGGACATTCTAAGACTATTTATATAAATGAATTTAAGAAATTTTATGAGGATACATGCGGAGGCGATATAGATATTATGCTAGAAGTTAAGGATAAAAATGTTTCTGCAATCAAATGTGTGAATACTTTAGAGAAAGATAAGAATATAAAGTATTTAGAAATGGAATGGGCTAAATACAAATATAGTATTCTTGAAAAATCACATAAAAGTTATCTGGAAATAAGAAAGCTTCTTAAAGATAAAAAGAGTTATCCTTCTTTGGAGTTTTATAATATAATAGAAGAAAGCTTTGAAATTGAAGAAAGTCCAAAAGATTATGTAAATTCCCTAAATCATGTTTGGGGATATTTTAAAAATAAAGCAACAGAAAAAGAAAAAAATAATTATTTTAGATTATTAAATAGATATGAAAAGGGACTTACTAAAGGCGAATTAGTTAAAAATTTTTTATACAAACTTTCTGTAAAATATGATGAGAAGTATTTATATAAATCATATTATTTTGAGTTATAAAATTGGGGGATAAATTAAGATGATACATAACAAGGGTTATAAAGTGAAATTTCTTGCAGCAGTTACTTTTATTATAGTGCTTTCAGTTAATTTTCTAGCTAATTATCTTCCTATAAATGGAGTTATGACAAGTGAAATTTCAGATAAGTATGAATCTCTATTTACACCACCTGGATTTATATTTGCTATTTGGGGAGTAATTTATATTTTGCTCTTTTTATTTACTGTCTACCAGTTTTTAGAGTTAAGAAATAAAGAGACTGAGATAGATGACAACTATGTTGAAAAAGTGTCTGGTTACTTTATGTTTTCAAATATATTTAATGTTTTATGGATACTCGCATGGCACTATGACTTAATTTTACTATCAACGATATTTATGTTTTTTGTTTATATATATTTATTTTTGATAATGCTTCAGATACATAAAACTTATAATTCACTCAAAGATAGGATTTTTATAGAGATTCCTTTTAGTATTTATTTTGGATGGATAAATGTAGCCTTACTAGCTAACTTAATGGCCGTCTATAAATATTTTAGCCTAGAGAAACTTTTAAATGAAAATTTAACCACTATTATTGTAATACTCGTAGGACTTATTATTATAGCTTCTACGAGCATCTATTTTAAAAGTATTTCATATCTGTTAACAGGAGCCATTTCCTATGTATCAATATTTTTAAATCATGTAAACCCAAATAAATATAACAGTAATTATAAGTACATAATTGCATCTCTTATAGGGTCATTTGTTGTTTTTATAGCAGTATATATCTATGTTTTTTATAAAAAATATATAAAAAAAAGAAGTACAATATTTTCCAATTAAATTAATTAGCGAAAATTTTTTGTCATAGACATAAACAGAATATGAAAAAAGCTGCTATAAATTATTTAATGCTATAATAAATGCATTAATCATAAAAGGAGATACTAATGGAAGGTAAAAAGAGAGACGATATAAAGATAGGACTTGAGGTTGGAGTGGTTTTAAAAAAAGACCAAAGAAGTGGAGAAGTTACCTATGGCAAAGTTAAAAGGATTTTAACTAAAAGTAAAACTCATCCTCATGGGATAAAAGTGATGCTTGATAATAATCTTGTTGGAAGAGTATGTGAGATAAAATAGTAATTTGCCGCTTCTAAACTAAGAGGCGGTATATTTTATTGATATTATACTATGAAGTTTATATGTGAGCTCGAAATAGTTTAACCCACTGATTAAATAAAGGTGATAAAATGATTGAAATTTCTCCAACGAAAATAGCCCTCGCTAATTCTATAAAAGAACTTATGGAAGGCAAGGCGGTAGATAATATAAGTATTAAAGAAATTACAGATAAATGCAGCTTAAATAGAAAAAGTTTTTATTATCATTTTAAAGATAAGTATGATCTTGTTAATTGGATTTTCTATACTGAGTTTGTAAAGACGGTTATAGATGATAAATCTGAAAACCCTAAACTACTCGAGAGAGTTTGTTTTTATTTGTATGAAAACAAAACTTTTTACATAAATGCATTTGAGATTAAAGGGCAGAATTCTTTTTCTGATTATTTTGTAGAAATTATAGAACCTGTTATAAGTGTTTATTTACAAGAACTTTTTAAAGAAGCGGAAAATAAAGAATTTTTCACAGTATATTTTGCAGATGCAGCAAGAAGCTCCATAACGAGGTGGCTTTTAGAAGAGGAAGACGTTCCACCTGAGAAATTTATAAGTCTTATGAAAAGTGGTATAAAAGAATTTGCCTATCATATTGTAGAGAATAATAAAAATAGATAATCAGCTATTCTGGGAATAAGTGATTATCTATTTTTATTATTTTATTTTTCTTCATCAGTAATTACCCATTTAGAGTATTTACTTTCTCTAACTAAAACCCAAGAAAAATCTGTGATAGTATCGTCTGCACTTAAAACAGGACTTTCAGTAGAGGTGTCTGCATCAAAATCAGAAAGTAAAACAATAATATTAGAAGGATCTATATCTTTAGTTGATCCTTTACCATGGCTTAAATACTCTATAATAAAAGCATCAGATTTTTCCTCATCATATATTAAGTGATTTGTATCAAACTCTGGAAAAACAAAATTTTCAACTACAGTATTTATAGCATCGTCTATTTCTTTAGTAGTAAACTTTGATGATTGACTAATTCTTATTACTAGCTCTGAATCAAGGTTTTCTTTTTCACAAGAGATTAAAGAAAAAGACATTAAAGCAATTAAAATGTATATAGTAAGTTTTTTTATAGTATCCTCCTTTTCAGTTGAGATCTTTTAACAAGATTAGTTATTTAGCGCCTAGTTTAAGTCTAGATGTTTTTCATAGATAGGATTAGGCTTTCAATCAAAGATATTTTCTTAAGATTAATATTTTTATTGCCGATGTCAGATGAATCAATTTGCAAATTACCTAAACTATCTATTTGAAGATAAGACTTATCTTTACTAATACTATTTTGTATAGAAGTTATATCTTTTAGATAATTAACTAGAAAGGCTTTAAAATTTCCTTTTCTTCTTAATTTGTCAGTAAAATTTTTGATTTTGATATTACTGGCAAGATCCTTAGGATTAGACTCAATCAAAAAGGCAGAAGAAAGATTTAGTTTTTTTAGTTTTCTTAGCCATCTATTTGTAGTTATTATAGGTGCACTTTCATGGTTATAGTAAGAATGAACGCCATGAAGTGACTTAGAACCTTTAAGCAAATTTAGTGTATTTTTAAGTGGCACTGACCTTAGATCCTTATATTCCATCGAAATAGATATATAGGTGTTTTTAAAAGAGTTAATTTTTTCTAAATCTTTTTTATTTATAGAATCTTTTTCAGTCATAAGAAAGAAAGCAGAGTCCTTTTCTTTTTCAAGGAGAGGAAATAAGAAATCAATATTCTTATCTATAAAAAACACATAGGAATATATTCCTAGAGTTTTACCTTCATCTACTATTTTTATTATATCATCGATACTAAGTGAATCATCATTTTGATCTTTTAAATTGAAATTTATTATCCAAGGAATATAACATTTATATAACTCTTTATTTTTATTTATGATTTTTGCCCCATTTGTTAAACTATTATAGCCTAAATTAAATGAAAAAGTCTTTAAAATATTCTCATCTACATTTAAAACTACATTTTTAAGCATATCGTAATAAGGGCTTTTAGGATTATTAAAGATTTTTCGAGAAACATTTAAGATGTTTTTCTCAAATTTATCTTTTATAAAATATGTCCCAAGATCCAAAAGGTTTCTGATTCCTCTTTGAGGATTATCCTTGATATCTGAGATTCCTTTTTTTATTGCAGACTCTACTAAAACTCTGTTTACTTTATTATGCATAATATTACCTCAACTTTTCAGTATTTCTTATAATACAATAATAGTATAAAAGTATCGATATATATATAGACAATACTTAAAGATTGTCTTAAATTTGGACATTAACCTATATTGTCTAATGAAATTAATATAATATATAGATACAATAGAGAAGATAATTATTATTTAGCTATGCAATTATTTATAAATTTATAAAGGTTAGGTGTAAAAATGAGAGACTATGTAATTATTACTGAAAGCACATCGGATTTACCAGTTGATATTATAGAGGAACTAGGAGTTTATATAATTCCCATGGAATATAGAGTAGATGATAAAGACTATCTTAACTATCCAGATGAAAGAGAGCTTTCGGCTAAAGATTTTTATGATAAATTAAGGGACGGCGGAAAATCAACAACAAGTCAAATAAACACAGTAAAATACGAAGAGTTTTTCGGGGAGTTTTTAGAAAAAGACTTAGATATACTTTATATTTGCTTTTCCTCGGCATTAAGCAGTACTTATAATTCATCTTTAATAGCAATAAATGATTTAAAAGAAAAATATAAAGATAGAAATATTATCTCTATAGATTCAAGGGCAGCATCTCTTGGTGAAGGACTTCTTGTATATAATGCTGTAGGTAAAAAGAACGAAGGGCTAGATATATTTGAGCTTGAAACATGGATTTTAGAAAGCAGAGATAAACTTTGCCACTGGTTTACTGTAGACGACCTTAAGCACCTAGAAAGAGGCGGTAGAGTATCAAAGATGGCTGCAACTGTAGGAACTGCTCTTGATATTAAGCCGGTTATGCATGTTAATAACAACGGTGAGCTTGTGCCGATTAAAAAAGTTCGTGGAAGAAAGAAATCTCTTAAAGAATTAGTATCAAAAATGAAAGAATTTTCTGTAGAAATAGAAGATCAGGTTATATTTATTGGCCATGGAGATACCATAGAAGACGCTATATTTGTAAAAGAATTAGTAGAGAAAAGATTTAATCCAAGGCGAATAGTAATAAATAATATAGGACCAGTAATTGGTAGTCACTCAGGACCTGGAACTATAGCATTATTTTTTGTAGGAATGCAGAAATAACTAATAGCCAAATAGAAGGCTGTAATTTTTAAGCTTAAATTAGTATTAAAGATATATGATAAATACAACTTGAATATCTAAAGAGGATTTCAGCGCAGCTTAGGCTCGCTGATTTTTCAGTTTATTAGAAAATTTACAATAAAAGAGGTAGTAAGGATAATTATGAAAGAAAGACATGGAAATGATAATAAGAAAGTGGATTATGGGGTCAAAAAAAAGGGAAATATATATTTAAAATATAAAAATAAACTAGTAAGTGAAAATATTTTTAAATACCTTCCTTTTGTTTTTATGATATTTTTTGTCCTTATTGCTGCTTTAAATAAAGATAAAATAACAGTGGAAAATATTTTAGAGTTTACTCCGGAGAATTTACTTTTAGCTGGCGGTATAATTCTTTCGTTTTATGCTATAAAGTCTTTAGCAATTGTTTTTCCAATAGCAGTTTTATATATTGTTTCAGGAAAAATATTTAGTGTAGCTATGGCTATTTCAATCAATATAGTAGGTTTGATTATTACTTTAAGCTTACCTTATTTTATAGGGAAAATTTCAGGGGAAGAAGTTGTAGAAAAAATAAAAATAAAATATCCTAAAACGAATAAAATTGATGAATTTAAAAATGAAAATAATTGGGTTTTTGTTTTTATATTTCGGGTTGTGAGATTAATACCTGGAGATCTTGGAAGCATTTTACTTGGCGCAATGAATACAAAATTTGCACCATATTTAGTAGTGTCTCTTTTAATAAGAATGCCATCAATGATAACAATGACTATCTTTGGAAATAACATTGATAATCCAAGGTCACCAGAGTTTATATTATCATTAGTAGCTAGGTTATTACTTTTTATAATCTCATTTTTTATTATTTATGTGATTAATAAAATTAGGAAAAGCAAAATACCAGCAGATGTTAAAAGTTAGCCAAACATGAAAAAGATTAAACAATTTATTAATTAAATTTATTTCGCTAAATACAAAATGAGCATATGGTATAATGTGAAGTGAAGACGTTTAACTATTGTTTTTTTGTAATCGTTGCCAGTTGCAATTGTAAAGACATTATATAAAGAAAGGGATGAATTTATGAAAAAATATTTTGCAGGAATTGATGCAGGTACAACAGGAGCTTCAGTAATAATATTTGATGAAAAAGGTGCTGAGGTTAGTAGCGGTTATAGCGAATATACAACCAAGCATCCTCATCCAGGTTGGGTTGATCAAGATATGCACGAGCTTTGGGCTGGTGTTGTTAAGGCTTCTAAAGAAGCAACTAGTAAATTCAAAGGAAATATCAAAGAAATAGTTTCTATAGGTATTTCAAGTCAAAGAGGTTCTTTTGTTCCAATAGATGAAAACTGGGAACCTTTAATGGATTCAATTGTATGGTCAGATGGAAGAGCAACTAAAGAAACTCAGTGGATAAAAGATAATATTGGAAGCGACAAATACTATGCAACAAGTGGACTTAGCCCTTCTAGTTTATGGGTATATCCAAAGATAAAATGGCTTATGGATAATTTACCTGAAACATATGAAAAAACATGGAAATTTGTAAATGGTCAAGAATGGATTCTTAATAGACTCGGATCTAAAGAAGTTTTTGCCGAATCTTCAGCTTTAAACTATAACGGAATGTTCGACATAAATACTTTAGATTACTCAGATGAATTAATAGAAGCTATTGGACTAGATAAAGATAAACTTCCTCCAATACTTCATGAACTTAGACCTGTAGGTAAAGTTTCTAAAGAAGCATCTTTATTAACAGGATTTGCAGAAGGAACTACAATCTCTCCAGGTGGAGGAGATCAGCAGTGTGCAGCTGTTGGCTCAGGAGTAAACAGAGAAGGCCTTGCAGAGCTTTCACTAGGTACTGCAGCAGTAATGGTAGCTCAAGTAGATGACATTAAAGATGTAACAATTGTAGGCACAGGAGTATCATTTGGTAGTCACGCAATTCCAGGTAAATGGGATATGGAAGGAACATCTCATGCTGCAGGAGAAGCTTTAAGATGGTGGAGAGATACTTATGGACAACCTGAGGTTGAGCTAGGTAAAGTATTAGATATAAGTCCTTATGACTTAATTACACTACAAGCATCAAAAGCACCAATAGGATGTAGAGGTTTATTATTCTTCCCATTCTTTAATAGCCAAGCAACACCTTATTATCACGATAATGCTCGTGGTGGAATGATAGGTATAACTCAAGTTCATGAGAGAAAACATACGGCTAGGGCAGTATTAGAAGGTATTATTTATGAACTTAGAATGGCAGTTGAAGCAATGGAAGAAGCATTAGGACGTCCTTTCGAAACTATTCGTCTATCAGGTGGAGGAGCTAGATCTGATTTTTGGGTTCAAATGCAAGCAGATATTTATGGCAGACCTGTAGAAAGACTTAAAGTATCAGAATGTGCAGCTCTTGGAGCAGCAATTTTAGGTGGAGTAGGAGCAGGAGAATTAGATAGCATAGATGAAGCAATTGATAATATGGTTCATACCTTTGGAATAGTAGAACCAAACATGGAAAACCATAAAGTTTACACTGAATTTTATGAAATGTTCAGAAAAACTTTCTTAGCTTTAAGAGATGCTAATATTTATAATGAACTTGCTGAAGTTGCTATGAAGCATGGTGACAAGTAATTTAACATTTAGCTTAAGTAAATAAATTAAAAATTCAGTTTAGCCTATTTTAATTAATGGGCTAAACTGAAATTCTGAATAAGAAGGATTTTTAGAATAATACTAATACCTATTAGTGTTTCTAAATATGACGGAGTTTAAAGAGGATGATAAAATGAATAAAGAAAAATTTGATAAAATAGTTGATATATTTAATAACACTAGAGATAGTGAGGATAATTTAGTAAATATGCATTATTTACTTATAAAAGATAATGATAATTGTTTTGTACATAGGTTTAATGGCAGAACAGAGAAGAGTGATATAAGAAGTATCAGTAAGACTGTAATGACTCTTGTAGTAGGAATAGTAAATAGACTTTCTCTTAAAAGTAAATATCCACTTTTTGATGAAGAAACGTATATTTATCCTATTATAGAAGGAGTTGTTAACTTAGAAAACAAAGAAAATAAAAAATATTTAGAAAAAGTTCAAGTTAAACACTTACTAACACACTCTGTAGGTTTTGATAAAGTACTTTTAATGAGGGATGACATTAAAGACATGGATCCTTATAAGTACGTAGATTATATAATAAATTATCCAATTGTACATGAACCTGGAGAATACTATTTATATTCAAATGCAGGTATATATTTACTTTCTGTAGTTTTACAGGAGTTTTTAAAAGAAGATTTATTAGAGTTTATAAAAAGAGAGCTTTTTAAACCTCTTGATATAGAAGATTTTGAATGGGAGAAGTATGGAAACTATTTAGCAGGGGCTACTCGTTTATGGTTATATCCAGAAGATTTACTTAAAATAGGAGAACTAATGTTAAATAAGGGAACATATGATGATAAAAGAATAGTTCCAGAAAACTGGATAGAAAAAATGAGGAAATTGTATTTCAAAACTGAAGATGTGGATACTCCTGGAGCAATATTCCGTAGGTATGGATATGGCCTTGGCATTTGGCTTCCAAAAGAAGACTTTTACTTTGGTCATGGAACTGATGGGCAGATTTTAACTGTGCTTCCTGATCATAATTTCATAGTTATCACTCAGTCTTATCAGCATGACATTAAACCAATTGAAAAAATTGTTGATAGTATCGTAAGGGATAAACTAGGATTAAAAAACTGAATATAACAATTAAAATATAAAAAGTTTAACATAAAAAAACAGCTATCAAATATGTCATATAATATATGACCTTTTGATAGCTGCTTAATTTTTTAGCTTACTGGGTAGTGAATCTTTCCTTCAGTAACTTTACGTCCTAACTTCCAAATTCTCGCTTTATAATTTTTTTTACTTTCTCCTTCTTTAGGAGGTATAAATACATCAAGTCTATCGTCATTATTAAAATGAGAACCACCCCTATCAAGAACTGTCATCATGCCGTAGCCTTCAAGTTCAATTTTAGTACCTATAGGATAGACATTACTTGCAACGACTCCATATGTTAAAGGAGCTCCTGAGGCAGTATTAGTGTATCCACCGTTGTGCTCAGGAAGGTTAGAGTAAAATGATAGCCTAAATTCCTTAGATTCAACATTATCTTCTTCTACTTCATGCTCTGGATCTTCTAAAGGTTTTTCGCTTGAAATATAATTTCCATCTACAAATCCTACATAATCATTGTATTGAGCTAAGTACCAATTATTTTTCATATCGTATAAAACTTTTATCTCATCTGATTTTTCTATATTAGTTAGCTCAGAGCTTTCTATATTTGGATTTTTTCTAATAACTATATCTTCAGTTGCATATTTTATCTCATCTATAATTTCTAGGCTAACTAGTGATTTAACAAAATTACTGTCTGTTTCTTCCCCATCTATTTCAAGGTTTTTATTAAGGTCATTTTCTATATTTTTTGATATCATATGAATCTCATTTATGTTTTCTGATTTTTCATTTAAGTTAAAATTATTTATTGATATTTCTTCTATAATCTCTTCCCCTACTAAATCGTTTTGGGGCAGAGGTGTTCCAACAAGTGTTGCAACTATTAAACTTGCAACCATAATCATTGTATTCATTTATTATTATCTCCTTTAAAACTAAAGTTACAATAAATCTTGTAACATCTATGCTAAATATTTCCTGTATTCTATATAAACTAAGAAAGTTTTTATGTAAACTAACGAGCTTATATAAAGTCTTTAAACGCTGATAAAACCCACTGTAATTCTACTTGTGATAAATATAGTTACTGAGAAACCGGCACCATAGAAACATTATCTTGTCCACTAAGTTTGTCAAAGAGAATTTTTAAACTCATCTTTATTTTTAATTTGCATTCGTGTTAAAATAAAATTCTGCATTTATATAATCTAATATTCATTAAATATCGTTTTTTACTTGAAATTATTCTAACTATTTTTTGGACTCTGACATTATTAATCATCTAGATTAAAATTATATTAAAATTTAGATTTACAAAATAGGAATGCGACATGGCTATGTAAGATATTTTATAAGCTTTATTTAAGAAATTTCTAAAGAGAATTTTATGAAAACCTTTTAAAATATAATTATTAGGAGGAGATAATGTTATGAAAAAGAAAAACACTTTGATAATTATTTCGATAGTAATTCTGCTTATTGGAGCGAGTGCTATATACTTATCTGAAAAACATAATTCTAAAAATAAAAATGAAATAAATGGCGATATATTTACAATGGTAGAAAAAGAAAAAACAGATTATATTGGTGATATTTCAAAGGTCTCTCATATTGTAGACCTATTAAAGCTACCTACAAAAAATATAAAACAAAATTTTATAAAATTAAATACAAATGAAAATGCTAATGAGCTTAATATCTACTATGAACCTAGTCAAAACTACGAAATAAAAAAAACACCTTATGATGAAATAAATAAAGAAGTTTATGAGAAGAATTCTTTAATCCTATTTTATGGAATCGGAAACTTGAATAAAATAAACTATTTTTACAGAAAAAATCCTAGTGATGGTGAACTTGTATTAGAAGAATACACACTAATTACTAGTATTTCTAAAAAAGACATGAAGGAAAAATACGATGATTTTGAACTTATTGTAAAAGATTTAGAGAAACTTAAAGAAACGATAACAAACTAGCTATGTATATTAGGTTGTGCATAATGTATAATTAAATTTAAATCTAAAAGGATGTGTTTGAAATTAAAAGTACTGAGAAATATGCGAAATATTTAAATATATATTTTTATATAACAGGAGCCTTTACTTTATATACAATGCTTAGGATATTCATGTCACGAAGAGGTCTGCCTGAAGGGGCATGTCCGGTTGAAAATTATAACTTAGAACTTAAAATTGCAATAGGAATGTCAATCATATACTTTGTTTTATCATTTTTTATTAAAGAAGATAAAAGCAAAAAAGTAAAGCAAGATAGTTAATTATCTTGCTTTTTTTTAAAAAAATATTTAATTAGTATTACAGACTTAATTTGTTTAAGGAGGAAAAAATGAAAGAGAAAGAACTTACCATACTTCAGTTAAATGATCTTCATGGCTATGTTAATAGCCATAGTGAATATTTTGAAGAAGGAAAGAACAGGATATATAAAACTGTAGGAGGACTTTCTAGAATCAAAACAATAAAAAGAGATATAGAAGAAAAAGAAAATAAAGAAGTGCTTTTTTTAGATAATGGCGATACATTTCATGGCACATATTTTGCTGTCAATAATAATGGA
>JAAZDF010000221.1 GCA_012512905.1 Clostridium sp. | reverse complement strand
GAGTATGTATGGATTGTATATTTTGTAGTATAGTTAAAGGAGAGATTCCATCTGACAAGGTTTATGAAGATGAATTTGTTTATGCATTTAAAGATGTAAATCCAGAGGCACCTGTGCATATACTTGTAATTCCTAAAAAGCATATAAAATCTTTAAATCAAATTAATAAAGATAATGTAAAAATTATTGAAAAGATTTATCTTGCTATAGGAGAAATTGTGAAAAAAGAAGGTATAAATGAAACTGGTTATAGGGTAGTTGCTAACACTCTAGGAGACGGTGGGCAAAGTGTAGATCATCTTCACTTTCATGTCTTAGGAGGCAGAAAACTAACTTGGCCGCCTGGCTAAATATATTGACTAGAATCTTAATTTATATTATAATTAATCATGTGTTATTTGGTCAAAACAGACATTATATATTTTTAACTAGCGGAGGGAGGGATAATAGATGTCAGAAATCAAAGTAGGAGAAAATGAGAGCATTGAAAATGCACTTAGAAGATTTAAAAAGAAAACTGCAAGATCCGGAATTATGGGAGAAGTTAGGAAAAGAGAACATTATGAAAAACCTAGCGTAAAGAGAAAGAAAAAGTCAGAGGCAGCCAGGAAAAGAAAGGTTAGATAATCTTTAAAAAGAAGGTGTTTTAATGACTATTAAAGAAAGACTTCAAAATGATTGGAAGGAAGCTCTTAAAAGCAAAGATAAAGACAAGGCTCAAGTACTTAGTATGGCGAGATCTGCTATTATCTATGGTGAAAAAGAATCTGGAAAAGAATTAACTGAAGCAGATATGACAAATATAATTTCAAAAGAGGTTAAATCAAGAAGAGATTCAGTTGAAAGCTTTAAAAAAGCTGAAAGACAGGATTTAGTTGATAAAGAAGAATTTGAAATTCAAATTTTATTAAATTATCTACCTAAGCAGTTAGAGAGTGATGAAATAAGAGAATTAGTTGAAACAACAGCTAAAGATATTGACGCAAATACCATGAAGGACATGGGAAAACTTATGGGAGCGCTGCGGCCTAAGACTATTGGCAAAGCAGATGCTAAGCTTGTAAGTACCATAGTTAAAGAATATTTAAACAAATAATACATTACCCACCCGAGATAAGGGTGGGTTTTTTTATCTTATGTTAAATCCAGGTTAAATTATTAGCTTTTTCCAATGTAAAACTATACTTATAAAGCGTTAAGGCTATGATAGCCAAGGCTATAAGAGAAGTTTTATTATATTTAACCTGGATTTAACATTGTAGACTTAAAAAAAATAATACCATATAATATTATTTAAGGATTAATATTAAGGAGGGTAAAAGGTGGAAATTGATTATAAAAAGACATTTTCAATAGTTTTAATAGCCCTTATTTTGGGAATACCATATGGATTAGTTGTAAATAATACTAATTTGAATCCCTTTGTAAGAACCATGAATTATAGTATATCTACTGATTATCCAAATTTTGGATTTGTAAATACGAATAATATAGATTTATCTGAAAATATTACAGGATACAGCGATGATATGTTAATTGCATTAACAGAGCTTAAAGAATCGGATTACAATGTAGATAAGGCTCTTAGAAGTATAGATGAAAATCCTTATCCTGAAGATTTAAAAAAAGAAGGATCTAAAAAAACTAGAGAAATATATAATACCTATAGTCTTAATGCTAAATTTGTTAGTATTTCCTTTGAAATAATAGTTCTTATTTCTTTAAGTTATTTTATACTATTTAGCTACGAACAGCTAAAACAATCTTCAAAAAGAAAAAACTATGTTAAAACTGATTATATTATGGAATCTAAAAAATAAAATTAAAACAATCAAAGCAAATATATAGCACGTAGGATTAATTCTTATGTGTTATTTTATTTGCTTTAATTTAAATTCCTATGATAGTAAAGTGATTTTGTGGTAAAATTAGGTCTATAATGAATTAATATATAGACTAGTAGTAGAGGCAAATACATAGGAGAAATTATGAAGAAAAATAAATATGATAAGATTTATAGATTTTTAATTTATTTTATTTCTGCGGTAGTGACTTTGGGTATTTTAGTTACAACTATTTCTAACCAGAAATTCATACTGGAAGTTGGAGAAATCGCTCCAATGGACATTAAAGCTAGAGTAGATGTAATAGATAAATACACAACAGAAACGTTAAGAGAAGACGCAGTAAATGCTGTTCAAAAACAATATAAAAAAGATGCTGAAGTAAAAAGCAATTCTATTAAAATGAATAATGATTTTTTTAATCGAATAATAAATTATAAAAAATCAGAAATGGATGATGAGGCACTAATAGATTATTTAACGAAAAATGATGAATATGATATAAGTAGCAAAGGCTATGAAGCTTTAGTCGCTCTTAATAATGACGAGCTTAGATATATTCTTTCAACAATTAATAATGAAATAAATAAAACTTATGATTCACCTTTGGAAGAAGATGATCCAACAAAAATTGAGAGAGAAAAAGAAAATTTACAAGATATAGTATCAAGCTTTAATATATCTGATAATGCAAAAGATGCAGTAGGGATATTTTCTGAAAATCTTATAAAACCAAACTATTTTTATGATGAAGAGAAAACTATTGCTCTCGAGAAAGAAGCTGCAGATAGTATAACGCCTATTATAATAAAGAAAAATCAGTTGATAGTAAAAGAAGGAGAACCTGTTTCTAATAGTCAGTATGAACTATTAGATGAACTTGGATATTTGAGTAGTGGAAAAAGTAACCCAATGCCTTATGTTGGAATTGGAGCCTTAATTGTAATTATATATGGTATTATTTATTATTATTTAAAAAAGTTCTATAACGATCTTTATTATAATAATAAAAAGGTTTTACTTATATTTCTGCTGGTAAATGCATCTCTTGGACTAACAAGGATTATGGTTCTTGTTCATCCATACTTTATACCAATTGCATTTTTATCTCTGCTGCTTACAATATTAATTAAGAGTAAGGTAGCTCAAACAATATCAATATTTAATACGATTTTCATGGCAATTATTGTAGGACTTGATGTACAGGTAATTGTTATGCTTTCTATTCTATCTATATTAAGTATTATATTCTTAAAGAAAGTAGAAGAAAGAAATGATATTATTGTGACCTCATTTTATGTAGGTTTGGCAGGATTTTTTATGACCTTATCTCTTGGGTTTTTAAGTTCCAGTGCTTTAATTGAGAATTTTAAAGATTCTATATTTATACTTTTAGGAGCTCTTGTTTCTGGAGTTGTGGTTATAGGAATACTTCCTATAATTGAAAATTCATTTAATATTGTAACTAATATCAAACTTCTAGAACTTTCAAATCCTAACAGTGAACTACTTAAAAAGTTACAGATGGAAGCCCCTGGAACTTATCATCATAGTATTATGGTAGGTAACTTGGCTGAATCTGCAGCTGAAGTAGTGGGAGCTAATAGTATTTTACTTAGGGTGTCAGCTTATTACCATGATATTGGTAAGCTAGCAAGACCAGAATTTTTCAAAGAAAATCAGCTAACTTCAAAGAACCCCCATGATGAAATAAGTCCTAATCTTTCTACATTAATTATAATTAATCATGTAAAAATTGGTCTTGAGATGGCCGAGGAGCATAATCTGCCTGGAGAGATAAGAGATATGATAGCCCAGCACCACGGTACAACTCTTGTCAAGTATTTTTATATAACTATGAAAAATGATGAAACTAATGATCTTCCTGTTCTTGAAGAAGACTTTAGATATCCAGGGCCAAAGCCTCAAACAAAGGAAGCAGGCATTATGATGCTTGCTGATAGCGTAGAGGCAGCTGTTAGAAGTCTAAAAGATCCTACTCCAAGAAAAGTTGATGAAATGGTTTATAATATATTTGCAGATAAACTTGATGATGGACAGCTTGATGAATGTAACTTAACCTTTAAGGATGTTGTTGCTATAAGAGAAAGTTTTCTTAAAACATTTGGATCAATTTACCATGCAAGAATAGAATATCCAAAGGAAAAAAAGAAAAATCAAGCTAAGAAAAGCTAAAAGCAAACGGGAGAATATATTGGTATGATAAATATTGAAAATGAACAAAATAAAGTAAAACTTGAAGACAAAGATTTTTCGTTAATAAAAAATGCTGTAAATCAAACCCTTATTAATGAAGGTGTAGATTATAGTGTGGAAGTTAGTGTAATGATTGTGGATAATAAATCTATAAGAGAAATTAATAAGGAAACTCGTGGGATAGATAAAGAAACAGATGTACTATCTTTTCCCATGAT
>JAAZDF010000220.1 GCA_012512905.1 Clostridium sp. | reverse complement strand
TATGTTCATTTTTTATTTTTATTAGTATCGCTTGAAGTGTAATATTTACTCTATCTAACACCTTGGACGGTGTTGAGTTAAGTGATGGTCTGGTAGCAGCCTCAAGAATAACGTCATTAAATGATAATAATAGCCAAACATCTTCTACCTCAGCAACAACAGCGTGGAATTTGCAACCAAAGCAATCTAAAAATTTATAACATGCAACGTCATCATTTTTTACGGCAAGGCGCTCTTTAATTAATAGTTTTTTTAGTTTTTTAGATAGCTCTCCATTTTGCTCACTGCACCGTAAGCCATTTAATAGCTTTTTCTCTTTCCCTTTTAAATATTTTTCTCTTATGGGATCTTTGAAAATGTAAGAGCTATCTAATATTGCTTGACTTAACGACTCACCCATAGCTGCTTTTTCACGCACATATAAAGCTGAGGCTAGTGAGAACTCGGTTGTTACAGGATCGCCATCAGAGTAATATTTGGAAGCTGTTTCAACAGTGTTATTCAGCCCCTGAGAAACTATAAAAATACTCTCTGTCGCTCGCATTATAAGAGATGCTTTTGTCTTTCTAAACCTGCTACTTGTCAATGAAGGAAGGCTGAAATCTAACAAAACATCATTAATCTTATTTGCTGTTGTGATGGTCATTTTAAAAGGTTTGTTGTTTACTATATTTGGAAATAGGAAACCTTCATTATTATTAACATTTATTTTTTTACTAATTAATATCCAGCTTTCTAAAAATAACTTAGCTTTTTTACTGAACCCTACATCTGTAAAGTTTGCTCTTCCACCTTGCCTACCTTTTACACTTTTTATTTTATATATGTGCCTGTTAATGTTCTTAAAAGGCTCTTTTTCTATGTCCGATATCTTTATATCTAGAAGTGAGCTTGAATTTATTCCTGTATAAAAGCAAGTTATAAAATATGCTATTCTGGATAAGTCTGCTTTCCATAGGCTGTTATTGTTTTTATAAGTTGTGGGTCTTCTGCTTTTTCTCTCTTTTTTAAAATTTAATTTCTCGACGCCTGGTATTTTGCTTTCTGGATATAGTGGGAATGTATGAGGTATAGTTTCTTCAAGAAAGTGCTTTGAATAGCTTTTATATATTATTTGTAAAATATTTGCTATATCAATAAGCTCTGTGTCAGAGTATGGCTTGGTATGTTCAACATCATTTGGAAACGCTATAAATAGCTCATTGCACTTCTTGAATAAATCAATGTCTATCTCTTTTATTATTTTTTTTAACAGGCCTTGGCGTACGGATAGTGTTTTGCCTTTCTTACCATTTCTATATTCTTGAGCTAGAATTTCAATATATATTTTTATAGAGTTAAAGCTGAATATTTCAGTTATATCTTTGCTGTCCATTATTTCGAAATAATGGACAAGCGTATCGAATATGTTTATTTTTGACCTTGCAGCTGCATCCATTGTTGATATTGCCAGATAAATCTTATTTACTAGTTGTCTTCTATTTGCATCTACAGGCGTCCCTTGGTTTTTAGGAATTAATGTTTTTTTTCCTTTTATAGGTAGGACAGGACATCCTCTAAAGTAGAGTCGATTAAAGTCAGCAGTTCTACCTTCATAAGATATATGTTTTTTTTGAAGGTCTATGTGAGTTATTTCCGCGCATGGTTCAGCAGAAACAAGCTTTCTTTTTTTATTTTTAATAAAAGACATTTACTCGCCTTTACTTAACTGTAGAGTACCGGATGATCAGATGAGTTTTAGGAGTTATCCTTTACTCGTTGCAAGAGAGCTTATTCAGAAAGTTTTCCCGGAGCATGCATATGAACATCAAGCTACATAAACAAGCGACGACAACG
>JAAZDF010000030.1 GCA_012512905.1 Clostridium sp. | reverse complement strand
CTTTTAAAACAAATTATTGATGAAAAACGTGTAAATCAAATACAACAAGAAGTTATTGATGATGTAAGGATACCTGTATATTAATGCAAACAACTAGCAAAAATCTTTAATTGTATAACGTTGAAATGTTATTTAATTACTATCAATTAAATATAAAAAACAGTTCTTTAATTTATAAAATAATATATGTGAAAATAGTCTTCTTATCATTTGATGAGAAGATTTTTTTAACTATAAAAGGAAAAAAAGCAATATAAAGTATTAGAAGATTTGTTATTTTAAAAAATTCTTTTTATAAATAACAAAAGTTATAAAATATTTAAGATATTTATTAAGTTACCTGTTATATAATACTGTAAAGCAATATATTAACTAGTTTTCAATTATCAAATAAGATTTTAAACAAAATTATATTGTTTAAAAATCACTTTTCTGAGTGAATTTAGATTTCTAATACAACTAGTCAAAGACTAAATGTAACATAAAGTATCAAGAATAAGATGAGAAATTATTATATTTATAAATAAAATTAATAAAATATTCAAGCAGAAAAAAAATAAAAATTGGAGGTCCTTTAAAATGGCTAGCTCATGGAGTGGATTGAGAAAAGAACTGGAGAAAGATTATTTATGTGAATCTCTGAAAGGAAGAGTACAATATTTTTTAACTCATTACCACAAAGCACCAGATAAGCTTGGAAGGTTTGCAATTAGGATTGATGGTAAAGAAGTATTAATGGCGAATCCATATGATTATTATGTAAAAGGTTATTCAAATCAGGAAGACATATTAAAAGAACAGATGAAAATTCCAGCTCGAGAGTGGACTGGAAATGAAACTTTGTATGATGAAGAAAATAAAAAAGCTGAAGAAATAGTTCATAAAATGGCTATTAATGATGGAGTATTTGATATATATGATATTTTATCTTCTATTGATGAATATAAAAATACAGCTATAAATAAAAGTATTAGTTCTGAAAATCCTATAATTAGAATGTTTGCAGTTATGGATAGAAGGATTGGTAAAAGAACTTTAAAAAAATTGATTGGAGAAGTAAAAAAGCAGCCTCACTGGCTTCAATTCTTTTACAATCTAAGACTAGAATCAGAGGGTATATTTTAAAATAGGCTTTAGGGATGTAAAATTTATTAAATAATACTAGGGGTGTTTTAATGAAAAAATGGGGTATTTTTTATAAAGAATATAAATTATTAGTGATTTTATGGATTCTATTACTTTTTATATCTGTTATGAATATTTTTAATTTATCTTTTGCATTTGAATCTGTAAACTATATATATTATGGAGTGTATTTGGTGATTACAGTTGTAGGAGCACTTATATTATCGAGAAAAACGGGCTTTAGAGTAAACCATCTAACTCTTCTATTAATTGATTTAATTGCGATTATTATATCTATAAAAAATGAATATATTGCTTTACCACTACTTGTTATTTATCCATTTTTAAAATCTGAAAAATCATATAGAGTAACCAAAATAATATCTGGATTTACATATATCGTAGCTGTTACATGGATAGTATTTTTTCTAACATTTTTTAGAATATCTTTAAAGCCAAATAAAGTTGTAGGTGAGTTAAGATCACCTAATAGTAATTATAATTTAGTAGTCATCTCTAGTGATGGGGGGGCAACGGGAGGAAATATAACATTATATCTAGACACTCGATATTTGAATATATTTAAATATCGAGAGACCATTAATCATGATTTTAATAGAAGAATAGATAATGTTTACTGGATAGATAATGAAACTTTTAGCGTAAATGGATATTTAATGAGGATAGACGAAGTTTGAAAGTCCTGATAAGGAGATTTATCAAAAGAAAATAAAATTAAGGAAATTTTTACAGATATAGAAGAAAGACTTATGAATATTCACCTGAACCTGGTGCTTACGTACTTATGGTTAGGGCTGTAAGTGAAGAGGGGTTAGTTTCTGAAAAACCTATGGAGGCTATGGTTATTGCATAATAGTAGTTTAGATCTAATTAGCATGTATTAAATCGTTTTAAGTATATTTTTTAATTTAAAATATAAAATTAATATTTAAATGAGTCCCATATTTAAGGATTCATTTTTTTGATATTATGAATAATTTTGAAAAATTATTTTATAATGATTAAAAGGCTACACTTGATAATTTATAAAAAACCAACAATAAAATTTATAATTTAATAATTGACAAATTATAATAAAAGGAGTAATATAACCATATACCCATACAGGCATATAGGTTCATAGTTTATAATTTCCATACTATAGAATCTTAATTAATAATTTCAAAAAGAAGAAACTTTAAATCAAATGTTTAGAAAGGAATAGAAGATGAATAAGTTAACAAATTATTTCAAACTACTTTCAGATGACACGCGACTAAGAATTATGGTCCTCTTATTTCACAATGAATTTTGCGTATGTCAAATAACTGGAATTACAGGTATATCTCAGCCTAATGTATCAAAGCACTTAGCTAGACTTAGGGATATGGGGCTAGTAATAGATGAAAGAAAAGAACAGTACACTTTCTACACATTAAATATTCAAGATAATTTATTTAAAGAAATATTAGAATGTATAGTTTTAAATATTAAAAATTATCCAATTCTTGAAGCTGACGTAGAAAAAAGTAAGTCTGCTGGAGACTTTATTGAATTAAAGAAAGACAAATAAATATGGCGGTGGCATAAATGAATTATATATCAACAATCTTCAGCTGGTTAAATTCTCAGCTATTAAAAATGGAGTGGCTCTGGGACTTGGTGGAGTCGTTAGTAGAGAAAATATTTGGATTATCTATGACTACTAGAGTAGGTGAAAGTGTTCACTTTTTCATATATGATACTATAAAAATATTCATACTTTTAGCTGTAATGATTTTCATAATTTCATATATACAAAGTTATTTCCCTCCAGAAAGAACAAAAAAGCTTCTTGGGAAAATAAAGGGAATAAAAGGTAATATATTAGGAGCTATCTTAGGTATTTTAACACCTTTTTGTAGCTGCTCAAGCATACCTCTTTTTATTGGATTTGTGTCTGCAGGCTTACCTCTAGGGGCAACATTTTCTTTTCTAATATCTTCACCTATGGTAGATTTAGCCGCTTTTTTATTATTAATTTCTGTATTTGGAGCTAAAATAGGATTAGCCTATGTTATCACTGGCGTTATTATTGCAATAATAGGTGGCACAATTATTCAAAATATGAATATGGAAAAACACATTGAATCTTTTGTATGGGGAGCAGGTTCAGCAGAAGTAGAAATTGAACAAATGTCTCGAAATGATAGAGCGAAATTTGCTAAGGAGGAAGTAAAAGATATTTTTAGTAAGGTGTGGATCTATATATTAATAGGAGTTGGTATTGGAGCTGGGATTCACAACTGGTTACCGCAAGAATTTATAGAAAAAGTATTAGGAAGTGGGAATCCATTTTCTGTTATAATAGCCACATTTATCGGAGTACCAATCTACGCTAATATATTTGGAACTATTCCTATAGCAGAAGCTTTAGTTGCTAAAGGAGTCGGAATTGGAACTGTAATTTCATTTATGATGGGTGTAACTACTTTGTCTATCCCATCTTTGGTAATGTTAAGTAAGGTAGTAAAACCAAAGCTATTAGTAACATTTATAGTTATTGCAGTAATGGGGATAATAATAGTAGGATATGGACTTAACGCTTTGGCACCTTTATTAATCTAAAAAGGTCAATAAACTATTGGAGGAATGTAAAATGAAAATAAAAATATTAGGTTCAGGGTGCAGAAATTGTAAAAGATTAGAAAATAATACAAAAGAGGCATTAAAAGATCTCGGTATTGATGCTTCGATAGAAAAAATAGAGGATTTTAAAGAGATAGCAAGCTACGGAGTAATGCAAACGCCTGCTCTTGTAGTAGATGAAGAGGTTAGGGTATTTGGGAAAGTATCCACAGTAAAAGAAATAAAAGAAATATTAAAATTAAAAGTATAAAAATTTATAATTTTAGATTTAATTTTGATCAGAAAATAAAAAATGAAAAGTTGTTTTTAAATAAATAGAGCCCACTGAGGGCTCTATTTATTTAAGTTATCTTATTTTAAAAGTTTTAATCCTTCTTCTGCTAAACTACGTGCTTCATCCAAGTTTTTATGAGCAAGCTCAGAATGGTGGAATCCTTCTCCATTTTCTACAAATACAAAATCCCATTTAAACTGTGATTTCCTATGTAAATCTCTTACCTCATCTAAGATATCATCAGATTTACTTTTAGTTTCTACTGCTTTTGTAAGTTCCTGTATAAGTTCTAGTATCACGTCACTAACTTCATTTGTTTTCACTGTAACCTTTTCTTGAACACCTTCTACTTTAGTTATAAGAGAATCTCCTGTCTCGTCGCTATGGCAAGCAAAGCAAGATGATTTTTCTATATCTTTTAGTGGACTAGTCCAATGATGAGATTTAAATTTTTCTCCATCTTTAGCTTCAGTTGCTGGCATATGGCAGTCTACGCAGGTTACTCCAGCTTTTTGATGAATACTTCCTTGGAAAGTTCCAAATTCAGGATGTTGTGCTTTTAAAAGTTTACTTCCTGTAGTTGGGTGCTCCCAGTCTGCAAAATCTATTTCATCATAGTACTGAATCATACCGTCCGTGTTTAGACCATTTTTCCAAGGTAATATAACTTCTTTAGTTTCTGGATCCAAATAATACTCAACATGACACTGAGCACATGCTTGGGTAGCATCTTTAACTTCGGAATCAATATACTTTAAACCAACATTTAGATGCTCACGAGTAATATTAATAGTACCTGGTTCATTCCTATGACAATCAAAGCAGCTAACACCTTCCATTTCTGCATGATTTTTTGCAAATTCATCAAAATCCATTGAATTTACTTCTATACCATTTTTATCAAGCAGCTCAGTGAAATCGGCCGTTTTACAAGAAAAACATGATGCACCAGGTTTTGGCCTTGCTGTATTAATTACATCTTCTACCGCATAGGTGTGTCCTCTAGCTCTTAAATATTCTATGCTAAACCCATAACCATCATAAAATGTTTTTAGATTAGGATTTTCTTCTAGATAGTCTATTTGCACTGATCCACCATAAGTAGTTTTTTCCATTTCTTCATTTTTCAAGTAAGATTCATAAACATCAGGATGTTTATCTTTCCAATCGTCTGCTTTCATAATATCTTTTTTAGGACTACAAGCAGCAGAAAATAGTAATGTAACAGCTAAGGTTACAGTTAATAATTTTTTCTTCATTTTCTTGCCTCCGTAAGAATTTATTCAGTAATTTAAATAATACTTTATACTATCATTACATCATATTGAGATGTTATTGTCAATAAATTTGGTAATTGTGAATTTGAATAAAAACCAAAAATATATACATGAAAATTAAATCTAAATAAATTTAAAAGTAATAGCTAGGATGCTAAATAATGAGTGAGATACTTAATAAGAAAAACAAAATTCAATACCAATAGCAATTAAATATATAATATTACATAAAATTAATAATTTAATATTGATTTATTAAATCTGAAAATTATTTCTAAAAAAAGTTTGTAAAAATTAAATAAAAACAAAAATTATGATATAATTTAAGAATATGATATTAAATTAACAATAGAAGTGGTATAATATAAAAGAGACACATAAAAGTAAAACTTTAAATATTTAGTGATAATTAAATTAAACTTTCAAAGTTTTACTCAATTTATATATTGATTCAGATTAATTAAACTAAAGGAGATGGTATTGTGAGTTGCTGTGGGGGAAAAGAAATAAAAGAACATTTTCTTGATGAAGCTGTAGATTTAACTCTTATTGATGATGTACTAAATGAATATAAGGATATAAAAGGTAGTCTTATTACTATTTTACAATATGCACAGGAGGTTTATGGATTTCTTCCATTATCAGTACTAGAGCATATTGCAAATGTAACAGGCCTTAACAGCTCCCAAGTATACGGTGTAGCAACTTTTTATACTCAGTTTAGATTAAATCCGGTAGGAGAACATCTTATCATGCTATGCAAAGGAACGGCCTGTCATGTTAATGGAGCGGATAGGATAGAAGAAGCAATAATTGAAGAACTTGGAATTGAGGATGGAGAAACGACAGCAGATGATTTGTTTACATTAAATAATGTTGCATGTCTTGGTTGTTGTAGTTTATCACCAGTTATGATGATAGATGGAGAAACTTATGGAAGTTTAACGCCAGATAAAACAAAAGATATATTAAAAGGACTAAAAGAAGAATCCTTAAGTAATAAGGAGGGAAAAGAATGAAAGTAGTAGTAGGATTTGGTAGCTGCGGAATAGCAGCTGGAGCAAGAAAAGTTTATGAAGAATTAGAAAACGAAATAAAAAATAATGATTTAAATATAGATCTTGAGACAACAGGATGCATTGGAATGTGTCATTTAGAGCCTATTGTTGATATATATCATGAAGATGGGAAATTGGATAGGTATGTCAAGGTTACGGGAAAAGAAATTATTGATATTATCAATGAATCTCCAAAAGAAAAAAGGAAAACTACACTTAGAATTTCAAAAGAAGACCAGGAAGCTCTAGATAAGCAAGTTAGAATTGCAATTGAAAACTGCGGTATAATAAACCCTGAGAAGTTAGAAGAATATCTTGAAAAAGATGGATACATGGGACTTAAGAAATGCCTCACAGAGATGACTCCTTCTGATGTAATTGAAGAAATTAAAAACTCAGGACTCAGAGGTAGAGGTGGAGCAGGTTTTCCAACTTGGTTTAAGTGGGATGCGGCTTCAAAACAAATAGCACCACAAAAATATATGGTGTGTAATGCTGATGAAGGTGATCCAGGTGCATTTATGGACAGGTCTATTCTTGAAGGTGATCCACACAGACTTCTTGAAGGTATGGCAATAGGTGCTTATGCAATTGGAGCTAAAGAAGGGATTATTTATGTAAGAGCTGAGTATCCGCTTGCAATACAGAGACTTAATATAGCTATGGGTCAAGCAAGGAAAGCTGGATATTTAGGCGAAAATATATTTGGAACAGATTTTAACTTTGATGTAAGAATAAAAGCTGGAGCCGGTGCATTTGTATGCGGAGAGGAAACAGCACTTATAGCGTCCCTTGAAGGTGAAAGAGGAATGCCAAGACTTAAGCCACCATTTCCAGCAGAAAAAGGATTTTGGGGGCAGCCTACTAATATAAATAATGTTGAAACATTTGCTAATGTTCCATGGATAATAAGAAAAGGTGGACCAGCTTTTTCTGCTTACGGAACAGAAAAATCGAATGGTACTAAATTATTTGCCTTAACAGGTAAAATTAAAAAAGGTGGTCTTATTGAAGTTCCAATGGGAATGCCTATAAAAGAAGTTATATATGATATAGGTGGAGGAATTTTAAATGATAAAAAGTTTAAAGCAGTTCAAATGGGAGGACCATCTGGTGGATGTATTCCAGCTCATTTAGACAATACAACTGTTGACTATGAATCTTTAAGTGAGATTGGTGCAATAATGGGTTCAGGTGGTATGGTTGTTATGGATGACTCTACTTGTATGGTAGAAATGGCAAGATTCTTCTTGGATTTTACAAGAAAAGAATCTTGTGGAAAATGTATACACTGTAGAATAGGTACAAAAAGAATGCTGGAAATACTTGAAAGAATAGTTATAGGTGAAGGAAAAGAAGGAGATATAGAACTTCTAGAAGATTTATCTGTAGAAATAAAAGATGGATCGCTTTGTGGTTTAGGTCAAACAGCGCCAAATCCAGTATTAAGTACTATAAGATTTTTTAGAGATGAATATGAAGCGCATATAAGGGATAAAAAATGTCCTGCTCATGCGTGTAAAGAACTTATAACTTATAACATTTCAGTAGAAAACTGTATTGGTTGTGGAATGTGTAAAAGAGCATGTCCAGTTGAAGCCATTTCAGGTGAACCAAGGAAACTACATGAAATTGATCATGATCTTTGCATAAAATGTGGAAAATGTTATGAAGTTTGTAAATTTGATGCAGTAATAATAGATTAAGGGGTAGGGTGAATTATGACTAAAATACATTTAAATATTAATGGAAAAGAAGTAGAGGGCTTTTATGGCCAAACGATACTAGATATTGCCAAAGAAAATAATATAGAAATCCCTACCATGTGCTTTGATGAAAGAGTTGAAATATATGGTTCATGCGGATTATGTGTTGTAGAAATAGAAGGAAATCCAAAGCTTTTAAGGGCATGTGCTACCAAAGCATCGGATGGAATGATAATAAATACGAATACAGATAGAACGAAGAGTTCTAGAAAAACAGCTTTAGAGCTACTTTTATCAGATCATGTCGGGGATTGTAGACCTCCATGTGTACTTGCTTGTCCAGGTCAAACAGACTGTCAAGGATATGTTGGACTTGCTGCAAATATGGAATATAAAGAAGGACTTAAACTTATAAAAGATCAGCTTCCACTTCCAGCTTGTATAGGAAGAGTATGTCCTCATCCTTGTGAGGATGCTTGTAGACGAGAACTTGTTGAAGAACCAATTTCGATAGCTTATATAAAATCATTTTTAGCAGATATAGATTTAGCAAGTGATGATGTTTTTATACCTGAAACTGGTGAGCCTACGGGTAAAAAAGTGGCAATAATAGGTGGAGGTCCTGGAGGACTTTCTGCTGCATACTATTTGAGAATTGCAGGCCATGAAGTTACTATATACGATAAAATGCCTGAGATGGGTGGAATGTTAAGGTATGGTATACCAGAGTATAGACTTCCTGGATATGTAATAGATCAAGAAGCAGATATAATAGAAAAAATGGGCACAAAGTTTGTAAATAATGTTAATATAGGAAAAGATTTAACTCTTGATTATGTAAAAGACAACTATGATGCTACATATGTATCTATAGGAGCTTGGAAAAGTTCAAGTCTTAGAATGAAAGGCGAGGACCTTCCTGGATTTATTGGTGGTATAGACTTTTTAAGAAAAGTATCACTAAATGAGGAAGTTAATATGGGCGAGAAAGTGGCTGTTGTTGGAGGCGGAAATACCGCAATGGACGCAGTTAGAACATCTGTAAGGCTCGGTGCAAAAGAAGTATATTTACTTTATAGAAGAACAGAAGCTGAGATGCCTGCAGAGCTTATTGAAATAGTAGAGGGTAAAGAAGAAGGAGTAAAATTCAAGTTCTTAGTTTCTCCTATCGAAATTATAGAAGAAAATGGAAGAGTTTCAAAAGTTAAACTTCAAAAGATGGAGCTTGGGGAAGAAGACTCTTCAGGAAGAAGAAGGCCTGTTCCTATTGAAGGTGAAGTTGAATACTTAGATATTGATCTTCTTATAGGAGCAATTGGACAAGAGGCAAGCCTAGATGGATTTGAAATGCTAGAAGCCAATAGCTGGGGAAATATTATAGTAGATGAAAATAGTTTTCATACAAGTGTTGATGGTATATTTGCTGGTGGAGATGTAATAAATAATGGTGCAGATATTGCAATTAAAGCCATAGGAGATGCAAGAAAAGCATCAGATGTAATTACGTCATACCTAGAAGGTAAGACCATACCTTATAGAAAACCTTATGTTGTAGAAAGGACTCATTTAACAAGAGAACATTATAAGGATGAGAAAGTAGTTCCTAAGGCGGTAATGAATCATTTATCACCAGAGGAAAGAATTAATAACTTTGATGAGGTTAATTTTGGATTGACTATAGAGCAAGCTGTTGAAGATGCTAAAAGATGCCTTGAATGTGGATGCCATGACTTTTTCGAATGTAAACTTTATAATTATGCAAATCAATATGATGTTAATCCTGCGAAATATGCAGGAGAAATTCATCTTAGAGAAGAAGAAGATAATCATCCATTTATAGTTAGAAATCCTGACAAATGTGTTCTTTGTGGACTATGCGTTAGAGTATGTGACCAGGTAATGGATAATGGAGCTTTGGGACTTGTAGATAGAGGATTTGATACAATAGTTAAACCTGCGCTTGATTTAGTACTTGCAAATACGTCATGTATATCATGTGGCCAGTGTGTAAGTGTTTGTCCTGTAGGAGCTCTTCAAGAAAGACTGCAAATTGATAAATCAGTTCCACTAGAAACAGACCATACAGATACTATTTGTTCATACTGCTCTGTAGGATGTAATATAGATTTAGAAACTAGTGGAGATATGCTTTATAGAGCAATCCCTGATAAAGATAGTCCTGTAAATGGTGGGTTATTATGTGTTAAAGGTAGGTTTGGATATAGTGAATTTAAAAAAGATAGTAGACTATTAGAACCTTTAATTAGAAAAAATGATAGACAAGTAGAAGCTACTTGGGATGAAGGAATTAGACTTGCAGCAAAACAGATGCAGTCTCTTAAACTAAAATATGGTAAAGAATCAATAGCGGTAGCAATTTCAGATAGATATACAAATGAAGAAATATATATGGCAAAAGAACTTGCAAATAAATATTTAGGCACAGAAAACGTTACATCATTTAATAGAAACTATGGTGGAATAGGTGAAGTTCTAGGCTACGATGCTTCAACAAATAGATTTGATGAAATAAAACATGCTGATACTTTATTAGTAGTGGGTTCAAGTATGATGAAAGATCATACAATAGCAGCGTTAAAAGTTAAAATGGCTGTAGAAAATGGAGCAAATTTAGTAGTTATTAATAAAGATTATGATCAAATAAATGAATGGGCGAGCACTTTAATTTGTCCTGAAAATAATATAGAATTATTAAATGAGATTCTTAAGGTAGTAGTAGATAAAGGATTACAACCTAAAAATGTGAACGGATTTGACGAATTAAAAAGAAGTCTTGAAAATGTAAATCCATCAAATGATGCATTGAAAATTGCAAATATTTATCTAGAATCTGATAATGCTATGATTATATTTGATCAGAATTATATAACAAGTGATGCAGCTAAAATACTTGCGGATATAGCAGTAGT